>NZ_JBSICG010000004.1:0-256732 GCF_056156645.1 Enterobacter sp. Li2LvB3
CGTTGTTTTACCATGGTCAACGTGGCCGATAGTACCGACGTTAACGTGCGGTTTTGTACGTTCAAACTTTTCTTTAGACATCGATTGTCCCTCTAAGACACGGATAAATCGGTGATATCACCACATCAACCAGGCGAAATGCCTGAACTGTTGAATACATTTAAATTGAAACAGAGAGAAACGGGAGGAGAAGTGAAGTGGTGCTGATACCCAGAGTCGAACTGGGGACCTCACCCTTACCAAGGGTGCGCTCTACCAACTGAGCCATATCAGCACGTATTGGAGCGGGCAGCGGGAATCGAACCCGCATCATCAGCTTGGAAGGCTGAGGTAATAGCCATTATACGATGCCCGCATCCTGAAACTCGGCTACCCAGTTCTTTCTGTAACAAAAAAAGAGATTTCTCTCTTTTCATGTTTGAGCTGATTAATTTTTCTAACCAGCTCCGGCGGCATTTACGCTGCCAGAAAGTGGTGGTGGGGGAAGGATTCGAACCTTCGAAGTCTGTGACGGCAGATTTACAGTCTGCTCCCTTTGGCCGCTCGGGAACCCCACCGGACTTGATGGTGCCGACTACCGGAATCGAACTGGTGACCTACTGATTACAAGTCAGTTGCTCTACCTACTGAGCTAAGTCGGCATCAAGTAGCGCGCATTCTATGGAGACATGAGCAGTCATGCAACTAAAAAATTGCATAAAACGTTCTTTCGCTCACATTTTATTCGAAAGAAGGTCTAAACGCTGTAAATTCACCCACTCGCGGTTAAAAATCCAGCATGAATACATGATTTACACCGTATATAGCGTACCGTGATGGCTCCCGCGTAAAGCAGCGCTTCCCTATATTTTTTCTTATTATTCCTGTCATCTGGTGTTAACCTCCTGCCCATTGTCCAAAATTAACTATGTGAAGAACCACGACCCGGCTGTTTTGTCGCTGGTTCACTGAAACATGCTTATGAGCAAAAAAGAGCAAACGTTAATGACGCCTTATCTTCACTTTAACCGCAGCCAGTGGGCTGCCCTGCGCGATTCCGTCCCTATGACGTTGACGGAAGGTGAGATAGCGCGGTTAAAAGGGATAAATGAAGACCTGTCGCTGGAAGAGGTGGCAGAAATCTATTTACCATTATCTCGCTTGCTTAACTTCTATATCAGTTCCAACTTACGACGCCAGGCAGTACTGGAGCAGTTTCTTGGGACCAATGGGCAGCGTATTCCTTATATCATCAGTATTGCGGGTAGCGTTGCCGTTGGTAAAAGTACCACCGCGCGCGTATTGCAGGCACTGCTGAGCCGCTGGCCGGAGCATCGCAGCGTAGAACTGATCACCACAGACGGCTTTTTGCACCCGAATGAAGTGTTAAAAGAACGCGGTCTGATGAAGAAGAAGGGCTTCCCTCTTTCTTATGATATGCACCGGCTGGTTAAATTCGTCTCCGATCTGAAATCAGGCGCACCCAATGTGACCGCACCGGTTTACTCGCACCTGATTTATGACCGCATCCCGGATGGCGACAAAACGGTGGTTCAGCCGGATATCCTGATTCTGGAAGGATTAAACGTGCTGCAAAGCGGCATGGACTATCCGCACGATCCCCACCACGTGTTTGTCTCCGACTTTGTCGATTTCTCTATTTATGTCGACGCGCCGGAAGATTTGCTGCAAAGCTGGTATATCAACCGCTTCCTGAAATTCCGCGAAGGGGCATTCACCGATCCTGACTCCTACTTCCATAACTACGCGCAACTCTCTGAAGAAGAGGCCATCAATGTGGCTACGGGGCTGTGGAATGAGATCAACTACGTGAACCTGAAAGAGAATATTCTGCCAACCCGCGAGCGCGCGAGCCTTATCCTCACCAAGAGCGAGAAGCACGCGGTCGACCAAATCCGCCTGCGGAAATAAGCATTAAGCAGACATAAAAAAACCGGCGATAAGCGCCGGTTTTTTGTTTTTGCATTACGCGTGCGGCTTTTCGCCGTTTTCATCCTGGTCGACGGCAAAGCACGCCACCAGTTGACCACCGTAGTCTTTCAGCTGTGGCTGCAACTGGGTGCAAGGGCCGAAGCGACGGCGGCAACGGGCGTTGAACGCACATCCCGGAGGCGGGTTCAGCGGGCTTGGCAGCTCACCGGTCAGCTTAATACGCTCGCGGCGGTCGTCCGGGTTCAGACGCGGAGTGGCAGACAACAGTGCCTGAGTATACGGATGACGAGGATTATTAAAGATCTGATCTTTCGTCCCCTTCTCGACACACCGCCCCAGGTACATCACCATCACTTCATCCGCAATATGCTCAACAACGGACAGGTCGTGCGAAATAAACACGTACGACAGCCCCAGTTCCTGCTGCAAGTCCATCATCAGGTTAAGCACCTGGGCACGAACGGAAACGTCAAGGGCCGACACTGGTTCATCGGCAATCACCACATCCGGATCAAGCATCAGACCACGGGCGATAGCAATACGCTGACGCTGACCGCCAGAGAACATATGCGGGTAACGGTCATAGTGCTCGGTTTTAAGCCCGACTTTCGCCATCATCGCCAGCGCTTTTTCACGGCGCTGTTCTTTGCTCAGGCTGGTATTAATCTGCAGCGGCTCTTCCAGGATCTGCCCCACTTTCTTACGCGGGTTCAGTGAACCGTAGGGGTTCTGGAACACAATCTGGATTTTTTGACGACGCAGCTTTTGCGCCTGCGGATCGTGCTTGAGCAGATCCTGGCCCTGATAGTAAAGCTCACCGCCCGTAGGTGTTTCGATCATCGTCAGCAGACGGCCCAGCGTAGATTTCCCGCAGCCGGACTCACCCACCACCGCCAGCGTTTTACCACGCTCCAGAGTGAACGATACGCCATCAAGCGCTTTTACCAGGCGCTCAGGCGCGAACAGCCCCTTCTTCACCGGGTAGTGTTTTTTCAGGTCGATGGCCTGCAACAGCAGTTGTTGCGTGGCGGCCTGTTGCGTACTCATAGTGTTGGCCTCCCGGCATCATCGAGTGGGTAATGGCATTTCGACTGGCGACCGTCAGCAAGCCGGTTCAGTTCTGGCTCTTCTGCACGGCATTTGTCCGTCGCATACGGGCAACGTGGATTCAACAAGCAGCCCTGCGGACGGTCATATTTACCCGGAACGACACCCGGCAATGACGCCAGACGCGCTTTGTCCTGTGCAAACTCCGGAAGCGCACGCAGCAGTGCCTGAGTATACGGATGACGCGGCGCGCGGAAGATGTCGTTCGCTGCGCCCGTTTCCACAACCTGCCCGGCATACATCACAATAATTTTGTGTGCAGCTTCAGCCACCAGCGCCAGGTCGTGAGTGATCAGTACCAGCGCCATGTTCTCTTTCTGCTGTAACTCCAGCAGCAGTTCGATGATTTGCGCCTGGATGGTCACGTCCAGCGCCGTTGTCGGTTCATCGGCAATCAGCAGTTTTGGTCGACAGGCAATGGCCATCGCAATCATGACACGCTGGCTCATACCGCCGGAAAGCTGGTGCGGATAAACATCCAGACGTGAACCCGGATCGGGGATACCCACCTGGGTTAACAGGTCGATTGCCCGCTGACGACGGGTTTTCTTGTTACCACCCTGATGCACCTTAATCGCTTCCATAATCTGGAAACCCACGGTGTAGCATGGGTTAAGGCTGGTCATCGGGTCCTGGAAGATCATCGCCACTTCTGCACCTACCAGCTGGCGGCGCTGCTTTTCGGAAATGCGCTTCAGATCCTGACCATTAAACTCCAGACTTTCGGCCATCACGCGGCCCGGATAGTCAATCAGCCCCATAATCGCCAGCGAGCTGACCGATTTACCGGAACCTGACTCCCCAACGATGCCGACCACTTCGCCCTGATTTACGCTGTAGCTGATGCGGTCCACGGCGCGAAACGGTGTGCCTTCATCGCCGAAGTGCACCGATAATTTATCTACATTTAATAACGCCATCTCGTGCCTCTTACTGCTTCAGTTTGGGATCAAGTGCATCACGCAGACCATCACCCATCAGGTTAAATGCCAGCACCGTCAGCAGAATCGCCAGACCCGGGAAGGTGACGACCCACCAGGCGCTTTGTGCGAACTGCAACACGTCGGAGAGCATAGTGCCCCACTCCGGTGTAGGCGGCTGCGCACCCATGCCAAGGAAGCCAAGAGCGGCCATATCGAGAATGGCGTTAGAGAAACCGAGCGACGCCTGAACGATCAGCGGCGCAAGGCAGTTCGGGAAAATGTTAACGAACATCTGACGCATTGCGCCGGCACCCGCCACACGAGAAGCGGTAACGTAGTCGCGATGCACTTCCACCAGCACCGCCGCACGCGTTAATCGCACGTAGTGAGGCAGTGCCACGAAGGTCAGCGCAAGCGCTGCGTTACCTATCGACGGGCCGAATATCGCAACCAGAACCAGTGCCAGAAGCAGGCTCGGCAGTGCCAGCATGATGTCGACAATACGCATGATGATGTTATCGACGATGCCGCCGAAGTAACCGGCAACCAGGCCGAGCACAACACCCATGACCAGTGACAGCACCACCACCAGACAACCGACCAGCAGCGACAGGCGCGCGCCGTACATCAGACGCGACAGCACATCACGGCCTACATCGTCAGTGCCCAACAGGTGCGTCAAGGTACCGCCATCCTGCCAGGCTGGAGGAGCAAGCAGCGTATCGCGGAACTGATCCGCAGGGTTAAACGGTGCAAGCACGTTCGCAAACACCGCAATCAGGATCATGATGGTGACATAGACCAGCCCGACGACAGCGCCTTTATTGCGCTTGAAGTAGTGCCAAAACTCCTGCAACGGGGTCATTGGAACCGGTGCAGTGACAACTTTGTTTTCAGAAACCTGTGACATGATGGCCCCTTACTTCTTATGACGAATACGCGGGTTCACCACGCCGTACAGCAAATCGACCAGCAGGTTGACGAGGATAATCATCGTCGCAACCAGCAGCACACCGCCCTGCACCACCGGATAGTCACGGCGTTGTAGCGCATCAATCAGCCAACGTCCAAGCCCCGGCCAGGAGAAGATAGTCTCGGTCAGGATCGCCCCTGCCAGCAACGTCCCCACCTGCAAACCGATAACGGTAACAACCGGCAGCATGGCGTTACGCAGCGCGTGAACGATGATGACGCGCATCCGGGTCAGGCCTTTCGCGCGGGCAGTACGGATGTAGTCCTCGCCCAGCACTTCCAGCATGGATGAGCGGGTCATACGCACGATAACTGCCAGAGGAATAGTGCCCAGCACCATTGCAGGCAGGATCATGTGGGCCACTGCATCGATAAAGTTACCCGGCTCACCCCAGATGGCCGTGTCGATCAGCATAAAGCCGGTCAACGGATTGGAGTCATCAAGGAAAACCATATCGCTGACGCGCCCGGAAACCGGCGTCAGGTTCCACTGCACCGACACCAGCATAATCAGCATCATGCCCCACCAGAAGATAGGCATGGAGTAGCCGGTCAGCGCCAGACCAACAGCAGTATGATCGAAAATAGAACCACGCTTAACGGCAGCCAGTACACCGACCGGAATACCCACCGCGGTGGCAAAAATCATGGCGCAGACACCAAGTTCCAGCGTCGCTTTAAAACGCGGCACGAACTCGTCCCACACCGGAAGACGGCTTTTCAGGGAAATACCTAAGTCACCGTGCAACACACCCCAGATATAGTTGAGGTATTGCTGCCACAGCGGCTTGTTCAGACCAAGCTCAGCCAGCAACTGTGCATGGCGCTCAGGGGAAATACCACGCTCGCCCGCCATAATCATTACCGGGTCGCCGGGGATCATATGAACGAAGGCAAAAGTGAGAAGGGTGATACCGATAAACGTGGGGATAACAAGTCCCAGACGTCGGAGGATGAACTGCAACATAACCCGGATTCTCTCTGATGACGCACGACAAACAGCGTGACGTCTGTATTGCTCACAAATCTTATTCCCTCCCCTTTCAGAGAGGGAATAAAGCACTGCTGCCGGGTGGCGCTACGCTTACCCGGCCTACATACCGTAGGCCAGTGCAAGCGCAGCGCCGCCTGGCGTTGCTTTTAATTATTCAACAGATACGTTTTCGAAGTGGTGTTTGCCCAGTGGATCAACCACGTAGCCTTTAACTTCTTTACGCACTGGCTCGTACACGGTGGAGTGAGCAACAATCAGCGCCGGAGCCTGATCGTGCATGACAACCTGAGCTTGCTTGTACAGTTCAATACGCTTGTTGTGATCGTCGGTCGCACGTGCCGGCTGAATCAGATCTTCAAACGGCTTGTAGCACCAGCGAGAGTAGTTGGAACCGTCTTTCGCAGCAGCACAGCTGAACAGGGTTGCGAAGAAGTTGTCTGGATCCCCATTGTCGCCGGTCCAGCCCATCATCACAGCCTGATGCTCGCCTGCTTTGGCGCGTTTCAGATACTCGCCCCACTCGTAGGTCACAATCTTGGCCTGAACGCCGATCTTAGCCCAGTCAGCCTGAACCATTTCAGCCATACGGCGTGCGTTCGGGTTGTAAGGACGCTGTACTGGCATCGCCCACAGCTCAACGGTGAAGCCTTTTTCATGGCCTGCTTCTTTCAGCAGCGCTTTCGCTTTCTCAGGATCGTAGGTGTAGTCTTTAACGTCGTCATTGTAGCCCCACATTGTTGGTGGGATCAGGTTCTTAGCGGCAACGCCTGCACCCTGATAAACCGCTTTGATGATCGCTTCTTTGTTCACCGCGTAAGTCAGCGCCTGACGGACTTTCACATCATCAAACGGTTTCTTCTCGGTGTTGAAGGAGAGATAGCCCACGTTCAGGCCAGCCTGCTCCAGCAGATTGATGTTTTTGTCCTGCTTCATACGTGCGATATCAGCCGGGTTCGGGTATGGCATAACCTGGCACTCGTTTTTCTGCAGTTTTGCATAACGCACAGAGGCGTCAGGTGTGATGGAGAACACCAGGCGGTCGATCTGAGGTTTAGTACCCCAGTATCCAGGGAACGCTTTATACAGAATGCGAGAATCTTTCTGGTATTGCAGCAGCTGGAATGGGCCAGTACCGATTGGATCCAGGTCCACTTTTTCCGGGGTACCCGCTTTCAGCATGTTGTCCGCATATTCTTTAGACAGAATAGATGCGAAGTCCATTGCCAGGTCAGCCAGGAATGGTGCTTCCGGGCGAGTCAGCACGAACTGTACAGTTTTGTCGTCAACTTTTTTCACTTCAGAGATCAGGTCCGGCAGACCCATCCCTTCGAAGTATTCATAGCTGCCGCCAGACACTTTGTGGTACGGGTTCTGAGCGTTTTTCTGACGGTCGAAGGAGAACACAACGTCATCGGCGTTAAAGTCGCGCGTTGGTTTGAATTCTTTGCTGTCCTGCCACTTCACGCCCTGGCGTAAATGGAAGGTATAGGTTTTGCCGTCTTCGCTGACTTCCCACTTCTCGGCCAGACCCGGAATCACTTCCGTAGTCCCGGTTTTGAATTCAACCAGACGGTTATAGATAGGTACAGAGCTTGCGTCGTACGTTGTACCAGAGGTAAAGAGCTGTGGGTTAAAGCCTTCCGGCGAGCCTTCAGAACAATAAACCAGGGTTTTTGCCTGTACGCTTGCTGCGACGGTCAGAGCCACCAGGCTCAGACCAAGCTTCAGCATCCCTGACTTCTTCAAGGAAATACTCATTATTCTGCTCCAATGTGATGTTTTGCTTTGTTGTGTTACGCCGCCTGACCTTTATTTATTTTTTACCCGGTCCGGTCGGTGATGCCCGAAGGCGTTAAAGGGATGGAGAATCCTTTCAGAAGAGCCTTTGAGTTGCAGCGCAGATCCTCCCTGAAATGCCCCTCGTGCCCTACAATCTGTCAACAGAATGTGAAAACGTCAATACAGGTGACGGGGATTTACGCTGAGTGTGCGAAACCGCAAACAAAGATTAAAAAAACTTTAGGCGCCAGTTTTCAGCAGGGAAATTTATGCTACTCGCTATGTTGCAGCACAAATATCTTCATATTCTGCAACATGCAGTGATTAACTTTTATTCAGATTGGGTAAATTTTCTTGCAGAATGGTGATTATCTGAGCACTAAATACCGCGAACGTTAAAACGCACAGCGAAAAATGCTGAGGTTATCCATAAGCAACGCGAAAAAAGATCAATCTATATATAAAAAAATACAATGGATTATGTCACAAAATCGTTAACAGGCAGGTTGAAGCAAGGATAAGGGGCGTTTTAGACAATCGGGATGAATAACCCGCTAATGCAAAAAGGGCTAACCTTGCGGTTAGCCCTTTTCAGAATGTGGTCGCCGAGAGAGGATGACTCGCCACTGCGTGGCTCGCCCTTCGGGCCGTTGCTAAAGCAACGTTCTCTCGCTTCGCGAGGGTCGAACCTCCTGCCCCGGAGATTCTCATCCTCATAAACTTCAGAAGCAAAAAACCCTGCTCTAAGAGCAGGGTTTCGAATGTGGTCGGCGAGAGAGGATTCGAACCTCCGACCCACTGGTCCCAAACCAGTTGCGCTACCAAGCTGCGCTACTCGCCGAATGCGGAGCGCATCTTACTGCTGAGGTGCGCCCCCGTCAATCCCCTAAATTAAAAAAGCCATTCAACTGGCGATAAACTCGCCAGACGAGCTATTGCGCGGCTTTTGTGGTGTTATCGGGGAGTTTACACCAGTTGTTATTTTCGTTAATGCCACCGTCGGGTGAGGTATAGCCCAGGCAGCCCAAAATGGTGTCGTACAGCTCAACGTGACGACGCGGCACTTTCATTTCCGCCTCTGTTTTCAGGTGCGCAAACATCTTCGCTTTTTCCGGGTCTTCCAGATACTTATCCGACATCCACACCATCATTGGCACGCGGAACTGCTCCGGTGGCGCCATCTTGCGCGGCGTACCGTGCAGGTGCTCGAACTCATTGATCGACTCACCATGGTCAGAGGCATAGAACACAATCGCTTTCTTATCACGCACCTGGTCAATCACGGTATCAATAAAGTGGTCAACGTAGGTCACCGAGTTATCGAAGGAGTTAATCAACTGCTCTTTGGTACAGTCTTTATCCACTCCGACACACTCTGGCGTCCACTTCGCAAAGCTACGCGGATAACGCTGGGTGTAGTTAAAGTGCGAGCCTTTGGTATGCAGAATAATCATGTGCTTGCCATCAGGATTACCGTTCAGCGAGTTTTTCATCTCGTCGATCAGCAGCATGTCATCGACATTCTTGCCACGGTTACGCGGCTCTGCGCCAATCTGCTCACGGTAGGCAATGTTCTGCGCCATCGTGTTGCTGTAGAACCACATCTCGCTTTGCATCGCATAAAGATCGGACGTAAACCCAAGCTGGCGAAGCACCGAGAAAACGTTCTGTTCCTTGAGCGTACGCTGCGGGTTATCACTTGCCCCACCCTCACGCACGAACATGCAACGCAGGGAAAGCTTTGTCGCCGTATCGCAAGAGTAGCCACGATACGCAACCAGGTTTTTCTCCTGAGCCAGTTTCGGCGTGGTATCGCGGTCATAGCCGAGGAGACCCATATGATCCCAGCGGGTCGTTTCACCGATAATAAAGACGACATAGGTGTCATCGATATCTTTCGGCGCTACATAGGAGAACTTCTTCGCCGGGTTCATCAACGATTTGTTATCGGAGGATTCATCCACCTGAGCCCAGGCATACAGCCCCAGCGCAGAGATCCAGTTAGAAGGCAGATAAGAGTTCGCGACAACGCCGCCGTAGCTTGGCATATCCACGCCAGAGGTACGCTCGTCATACTTCTGTTTCACTTCCAGCAGGCGAATCGGTCCCCAGACCATCAGCCCCGCCAGCAGCACCAGCGCGACGCTACGGATACGCTGCCCCGGTGTGCGAATTTGGTGTATTAAGGTGTAGCGGCAGCGGTTGCTCCAGATAAGCAGCAACGGCAATGCACTAACCGCCAGCAACCAGAGCACAAAGTGCAGGCCAACCACTTCTTTCGACAGGTCGATGTCCGTGGTCATGACAGAGGCAATAATGCCGTAGCCAATCACCACGTTCATAAAGGTCATGTAATAGCTGGCACCCGCCGAACACAACACAACAAACGATGCCAGAACTCGCCACACACGCCGCCCAAACAGTGAGAGCACGCGCAGCAAACAAAACGTAGCCAGTACAGCAGCGACCAGTTCAACAACCGCTGCAATTCCTTTCCAGGCGGTAAAATCCTGCGCGTAACCGTCAAACCGACGGAAAAACACTGCGCCATTCATAAACAGGCCGATGTACAACGCCAGCAAAAAGCTCAGCTTTTGTTGCGCCATCGATTTAATGTATTTCATGCAACCTACCCGGAAAAAGGGACAGTAAAGCCGTCCGCCTTTGAACTAAATGTGAACAGATTAAATATTCGCTCAGGGAATCGTTATCAGAAACGCCTACAAGCGTGGTCAGTAGACCACAGGGAAAGGAAAAAGTGGCAGCAGAGAATGTGATCGGAACAGTTATTTACAAAAAATCAAATACGAATGTAGACATTTTCGTCTAAGTCGCGGTTTTACAGGCAATAAAAAGGCCGGAACACCGGCCTTTTTTCTTATGCATTACGCATGTGCTTCGGTAAATACTTCGCGTTGCGGCTGACGAATCGTTGTCGACAGCGCCAGCGAAATAATCAGTAATGCGAAAATGACACAGAAGGTCACATAGAAGCCGCCAAACAGTGAGGCAATCAGCGAACCGCAAATGCTGCCGATACCAAACCCTAAGTAAATCACACCGTAGTTTTTCGCCAGGTTATTCAGGCCAAAGAATTCACTCACCAGTGACGGGAATACGGTGATGGTGCCGCCAAAGTTGAACGCAACACAGGCAATCGCTGCAAAGAACGTGGCTTCATTCAGTGGCGCAAAGAGCAGCGCCGCCATTCCCACCAGCGATACCACCTGACCAATGGTGATCACGCGGATACGGGCAATTTTATCGGACAGAATACCCAGCACCAGACGGCCGGACAGGTTAGCGATAGAGATAACAGTTACCGCGTTAGCGGCGGTGAGCGCATCGAGTTTCACCATCCCCTGAGCAATATCTTTCGCCACGCCAATCACATACAGACCGCTCATACAGGCCGTCAGGAACATGACGGCCAGCATCCAGTACTGTGGTTTACGCATGGATTGCACCAGGGTGAAGTCATTTTCCATCACCCCATTGACGGATTTCACTTCCTGCTGAGGCGCATCTTTCATCAGCGTAGCCCCGAACAGAATCATCACCAGCACGATGACGCCCCAAATCATGAAGGTTTTCTCAAGACCCACAGAGGCCAGCAGATGCGAATCGATAAACTTGAAGCCGAGGCTGCCCAGGCCATAAGAGCCGATAGCAAAGGCAGAAATTAACCCCTTGCGTTCCGGGAACCATTTCACACAGTTTGACAGCGTCAGCAGATAACCCGCACCGTCTGCCAGCCCCACCAACACCCCGGCGCTCAACCACAGCATCATCAGGTTGCTGGAGTGTGCCGTCAGGAAAAAGCCTACGCCTAACAGAATGCCGGAGGTCATGGTGACACGCTTAACACCAAAACGTTCCTGCAACTTGCCCGCCACCGAGGAGGAAAGCGCCAGGCCGAGGCTCAATAAGCCAAAGGAAAACGCCACCTGGCTCACCGGCGCGCCGAGCTTATCGGAAAGTGCACTGTTAAACAGGCTCCAGGTATAGACCGAACCCAGCGCAAACTGAGTCACGATGGTGCCAAATAAGGTCAGCCAGCGAGTGCGGTTGTATGTTGATGTGTTCATGGCAGTTGTCCTGCAAGAGAAATTAAGGGAAAACGCTTAGGACAACGATAAACAAAACCTTAAAACACCTGGGGGAAAACGGCATGAAATGCAGGAGAGACGGAATGAAATGCCTGGAATCAGGAATGAATGACCTTGCCGGGGTCTGGAGCGAAAGCGTGTTAGTGCATACTATCGCTGCAACCCCGACCGTTATTGTGCTAAAGATGTTATCGCATCGTTGAAAAAAATAACAACCCTAAAATTTTGCACTCACACCCAGGGTATACAAAAAGTCTTCACCGGTTGGGGTGTTATCCGCCTGGGATAAAGAGGCATACGCCGCCATATGTGGGTTAAGCAGCACGTCGGTGCCAACGGTAAGATCTACCCAACTCCCGTACTGCAAGGGGGCAGGTGACTGAGACATGCCAAACTGCGATTTCCACTGATTCTCACCAAACTGCTGGTTATAGCTAATCTGTGCCCAGGGGCGCAGATCGCCATATTGCGTATCCACTCGCCAGCCCAGCGAGCTGACGCTTGCGTGCCAGAGTGGGTCGGTCAGTGATTGCGTTGTGGCGCTATCACCAAACTCGTTGTACATGTTGGGTGCCGAACCATCGTAACGCCATGCCACAACAGGCCCGGTGGTGATATGGTTGGTGACAGGGAAATTCCATCCCAGGCTCATAGAACCAGGGGGTTCGGACGTCGAGTCAGATGGCAGAGTCAGGGCGAGCCCAGGCACATTCTGCGACGTCTTAATACGCTCAGCGAGAATATCGTCGTAACGTGGTTGGTGATCGGCGTCCCATGTATAGCGTTCCGCCGTATTGCTTTGTGTATCTGAAACGATATATTCCTGTTGCCAGGCAAACGCGGTGTTACAGGAAAATAAACAGGCTGAGACACCTGCCAGGCCAAAAAAAGCACGGCAGCCACTGATTTTTTTTATCATCATCAAAGCGACTCCAGAAAGAGCCGAATTCGGCGATATTTATCATTGTTTAAGAAGAGGTATTAGGGCGAAGCCCTGTATTAACTATTGTCTCTTTAGCAGACACGTCAAGCCTGAAAGATTGAAATTTTTGCGATTTCAGTATCAATAAGGGAGATAACCTATGCAACGTTGCGGCTGGGTAAGCCAGGATCAGCTCTATATCGACTATCACGATCAGGAATGGGGTGTGCCGGAAAAAGACGGAAAAAAACTCTTTGAGATGATCTGTCTGGAAGGCCAGCAAGCCGGTCTATCCTGGATAACCGTTCTGAAGAAACGTGAGAACTACCGCGCAGCCTTCCATCAGTTTGATCCCGTAAAGGTCGCCGCCATGACCGACGAGGATGTAGAAAGGCTGGTTCTGGACGCCGGAATTATCCGTCATCGCGGCAAAATACAGGCCATCATCGGTAACGCGCGGGCCTACCTGGCCATGGCGCAAAACGGCGAGCCGTTCTCAGATTTTGTCTGGTCATTTGTGGATAACACCCCAAAAGTGACGCTGGCCGCAACGCTTGCGGAGATCCCCACTTCAACCGCCGCTTCAGATGCACTGTCTAAGGCACTGAAGAAAAGAGGGTTTAAATTTGTGGGCACCACTATCTGTTATTCCTTTATGCAGGCCTGTGGGCTGGTGAACGACCATATTACAGGCTGCATCTGTCACCCTGGGGGCGTTGATGATCCGCAAATGGCAAAGTGAGAATGCAGATCCGTTACTGAGCTTATGGCT
This sequence comes from Enterobacter sp. Li2LvB3, assembly GCF_056156645.1. Taxonomy (NCBI): domain Bacteria; kingdom Pseudomonadati; phylum Pseudomonadota; class Gammaproteobacteria; order Enterobacterales; family Enterobacteriaceae; genus Enterobacter; species Enterobacter sp. Li2LvB3. Next base: position 13,511 of record NZ_JBSICG010000004.1, read on the forward strand.
TGAAAGCACCACCGAGGCACATCCGTTTATCGATCCGGGTTACTGGAAAGAGAATGAAATTCTGGTGCGTGACGTCTATCTCCCGTCGGCAGAAACCTGGGTCTGGGAAGAAAACGGGCACCCGTGCGGATTCATTAGCGTGATGCAGACGCAGTTTGTCGGCGCGCTGTTTGTCGCCCCGGCGTTCATCGGGAAAGGCATCGGGCGCGCGCTGCTGAACTATGTTCAGCAGCGCTACCCGCATCTAAGCCTGGAGGTGTATCAAAAAAACGTCCGGGCGGTGAATTTCTACCATTCCCAGGGCTTTCGCATTGAAGACAGCGCCTGGCAGGATGACACTCAACACCCGACGTGGATCATGAGCTGGCAGGCGGATCAAACGCCGTTAGTGTAAGTTCGGGCCCCTGATATTTCTCGACCCATGCCAGCGCAGTGTTTCCGGCGCACCCATTCCCCAGCTTTGAGCTGGGGAGATCTTTGGTCAGCACGTTGACGGCCCCGTTTTTACAGATACCGCCTTCGGTCAGATCAAGGTCTGGCCAGGCTCCCTGGTGAATACAGATAACACCAGGTCTGATCCCGTCACTTACCACGGCACCCGCCAGCACTTGCCCGCGCTGATTCCAGACACGCACCACATCGCCATCCGCAATCCCGCGGGCCTGCGCATCATCTTTATGCAAGGTGATCGGCTCGCGTCCTGCTACAGCATACTGTTCACGCAGCGAGGTATAGTTAAGCTGGCTGTGTAAGCGGTGTGCCGGGTGAGCAGACAGTATCTGAAGCTGCTGCGGCTGCGCATTTCCGTGCCATTCGTCTGGCTCAAGCCATGCAGGATGCGGCGGGCAGTCGGCGTAATTAAAGCTGGCGATCCGCTGGCTGTAGATTTCAATTTTCCCGCTTTCGGTCTTAAGCGGATGATTTTGCGGATCACGACGGAAATCGGCAAAACGGACAAATTGCGCGTTCTGCTCGCTCTCCGGCATTTCGAAAATGTCATTTGCTTCCCAGAAACGGGCAAACGGTGGCAATGTGACACCCTGCGCAGCACCACGTTGACTGGCTATCTGGTAGAACGTTTCCAGCCATTCCAGATCGGTTTTACCCTCAGTGAATCGCTCGCGCCCCCCCTCTTCCCAGAGTTCACTCAGGTCGGCAAAGACATCCAGGTCGTCGCGCGCTTCATCACGCGGCGCCACAACACGCATCATCGGCACCATATGCTGATTGCTGTAATCGCCGGTCATGGTGAGGTCGTTACGTTCAAACGAGGTCGTGGCAGGCAGAACGATATCTGCGTGCCTGGCGGCAGCAGTCCAGAAGCATTCTGAAATCACCACCAGTTCCGGTTTCTGCCAGGCGCGGATAAGACGGTTGGTATCCTGATGATGGGTAAAGTTCGCACCACCCGCCCACCAGACAAAGCGAATATCCGGGAAGTGCCGGTCCATGCCGTTGTGCTGATAAAACCCGCCAGGGTTTTCCAGCGCCTCGACAATGCGCGCCACCGGGATTTTATCCACGGCATCTGTGCCGTTGTGAACGGTACCCTGCATGGACGCCAGCACAGCAGCTTTACGCGTGGGGTTTCCGCCGTTCGCAAAGTGATAAGAGAGCCCAAAACCGCCACCCGGCGTACCAATCTGGCCAAGCATTGCGGCGAGTGTCACCAGCATCCAGTGTTTTTGCTCACCGTATTGCTGGCGCTGCATCCCCCAGCCGGACATCAGCATGGTAGTATTTTCGTGGAACAACACCGCAAGCTCGCGGATTTTTTCTGAATTTACACCGCAGATATCTGCCGCCCATTCAGCCGTTTTGGCGATCCCGTCGGTTTTGCCCGTCAGGTAGTCTGCGAATTTGTCGTAACCGGTGGTACAACGCGCCAGAAACGCCTCATCCTGCCAGCCGTTTTCCACCAGTGTGTGCGCAATACCCAGCATCATCGCCACATCGGTTCCCATGTGCGGGGCAATCCATTCGGCACTGTCGCCCAGGAAATCCATGGTTTCAGAGCGCATCGGATCGATGCAAATAATGCGCTTACCGCTTTTACGCAGCGCATCAAAGTAGGGAATGCCCTGCTCGTCAGTGGCATTCCACGCAATCTTGAGTGTATTGAGCGGGTTAGCGCTCCACAGCACCACCACATCGGTGTGCTCCAGCACCAGCGGCCAGCTGGTCTGCTGCTGGTAAACTTCATTCCCGCCCACCACGTACGGCATGATGGCCTGCGCCGCACCGGTCGAATAATCGCCCAGATGCCCGGTATAGCCCCCGGCCAGGCTCATATAACGCTGGAGAAGTGTAGCGGCTTTGTGCAGTACCCCGTTCGAACGCCAGCCATAAGAGCCTGCAAAAATGGACGATGGACCATAGCTCTCACGGATACGTTTATGCTGCGCATGAATCAGTGCAAGCGCGTCATCCCAGCTCACACGCACAAACTCATCCTGCCCACGGATACCTTGCGGTTTATCCGGTGACATCAAAAACCCTTTGCGAACCATCGGCCAGCGCACGCGGGTTTTACTGTGTACCTGATCGCGAACGACCGTCTGAAGCGAGTTCGGATGTTGCGAAGGCAGTGCCCCGCGGGATGACAAGACGTTTTCGCCATCGGTTTCGACCAGCATCGGGCCCCAGTGGGCGGCGGTCAGAATCGTTTTTGTTGAGGTGCTCAAGCGTGCGCTCCTGGTTGCGTGCAGGTTTTACGGCCTTCTTATTGAGGCTGTTTATGGTTTGACACAAATTTCAGAGTAATACCCGGAATTTTCTCCGTATCTGGACGTCATAATCAACCGCCACGCTCGTCGTGGCAAAGAATAAAAAGGATTAAGGAAATAAGATGAAAAAACGCGTACTCGTAATTGCTGCTCTGGTGAGCGGCGCAATGGCTGTTTCAGGCTGCACAACAAACCCTTATACCGGTGAAAGCGAAGCAGGAAAAGCGGGCATCGGCGCAGGTCTCGGTTCGCTGGTAGGTGCGGGCATTGGCGCACTCTCCTCATCCAAGAAAGATCGCGGCAAAGGTGCGCTGATTGGCGCAGCGGCCGGTGCAGCGCTGGGTGGCGGCGCGGGTTATTACATGGATGTGCAGGAATCAAAACTGCGCGAAAAAATGAAGGGAACCGGCGTGAGCGTGACGCGTAATGGCGATAACATCATCCTGAACATGCCAAACAACGTGACCTTTGACTCCAACAGCTCCACGTTAAAACCAGCAGGTGCAAACACCCTGACCGGCGTAGCGATGGTACTGAAAGAGTACAACAAGACAGCGGTTAACGTGTTCGGCTTCACCGACAACACGGGTAGCCTGGATCTCAACACCCGCTTGTCACAGCAGCGTGCCGATGCCGTTTCCAGCTCGCTGATTACCCAGGGCGTTGAAGCTAACCGTATCAGCAGCAAAGGTATGGGCCCTGCCAATCCTATCGCCAGCAACAGCACCACTGAAGGCAAAGCGCAGAACCGTCGCGTAGAGATCACCCTGAGTCCTGTGCAGTAATCATTGCGCCGGGTGGCGGCTTCGCCTTACCCAGCCTACGTTCGACATGTAGGCCCGGTAAGCGCAGCGCCACCGGGCAAATCACTTGATTCGTCAGATTTTCCCGCTAAGGTGTTCTCACTCAATTCAGGGAAATCAGCAATGAGCAAATCAGCACGGGCCACCATCAGCGACGTAGCAAAAGCCGCCAAAACCGGTAAAACCAGTATTTCACGCTATCTCAACGGCGAGAAACATCTGCTGTCTGATGCCCTGCTGGCCCGTATTGAGCAAGCCATTGCCGATCTGGATTATCGCCCAAGCCTGATGGCTCGCGGCCTGAAGCATGGCCGTACTCGTCTTATCGGGCTTATCATCGCCGACATCACCAACCCCTACTCCGTGAATGTGTTAAGCGGTATTGAAGCGGCCTGCCGTGAAAAAGGGTTTACCCCGCTGGTGTGTAACACCAATAACGAAGTCGACCAGGAGCTGCATTACCTCGATCTGCTGCGCAGTTACCAGGTGGAGGGAATTGTGGTGAATGCCGTGGGAATGCGTGAAGAAGGCCTCAATCGCCTGCAACAATCCTCCCTGCCAATGGTACTTATCGACAGAAAAATCCCGGAATTCGCCTGTGATGTCGTCGGCCTGGATAACACTCAGGCAGCCACCACAGCTACCGAGCATCTGGTTGAACAGGGCTTCGAGGCCATTCTGTTTCTGAGCGAACCGCTGGGCACAGTCAACACCCGCCGCGATCGGCTGGCGGCATTCCGCGCGACCCTGGCACGCTATCCCGGCGTGATTGCCGAGAATGCCGAAACACCGTTGCACGAAGCCGAACAGATCGACAACATCCTGCGCCAGTTCCACACCCGCCATCGCGGGATGCGAAAAGCCGTGATTTCCGCCAACGGCGCGCTAACGCTACAGGTTGCCCGCTCGCTCAAACGTATCGGCCTGCACTGGGGCAGCGATATTGGCCTGCTGGGGTTCGATGAGCTGGAGTGGGCTGAGCTGGCTGGCGTGGGCATTACCACACTCAAACAGCCCACGTGGCAAATCGGTTATGCCGCGGTTGAGCAGGTTGTCCGCCGTATTGAAGGCATTAGCGATGCCATTCACGAGCAGGTCTTCTCTGGCGAGCTGATTATTAGGGGCTCTACCGCCCGTTAATTTCCCCTTCGTGATGCCGATCATAAATTCAACATCCTGCCCTTTTCTTTGGAACCGGTTCCATCTAGCGTAATACTATCGATGTGAGTTGTAACGGAGTCAGGCAATGGGCAGGAAAATAATGGTGGTCACCGCCGCATATGGCGCGGATCAGGTACGACAGGCGGGTGGCCAACGGGCGATGCTTCCGGTGATTGCCGCTGCAGGTGCCGACGGCGTTGAGATCCGCCGTGAGCTTTTCAGCAGCGAAGAATTACTGGCGCTGCCCGCATTGGGCGAGTCCATTGAGCTGCTGGGTTTACTGGCCTGTTACTCCGCGCCAGCGCCCCTGTTCACGCCTGGCGGGATCCTCAACCCCGACCTTTCGCGGTATCTCGCCGAAGCCACCACGCTCAATGCCTTGTGGCTGAAAGTTTCACTAGGTCATTTCCGCGATAAGCAGCCGCTTGAGGAGCTGCGTACATTACTGAACGAAAGTGGCATGGCGCTGGTGGTCGAAAACGATCAGACCGACTGCGGCCAGCTCGCGCCAATGCAGCGCTTTAAGGCGGCCTGCCGGGTGCTGTCGTTGCCCGTGACGCTGACATTTGATATGGGCAACTGGCTGTGGGTGGGCGATTCGCCGGAAGAAGCCGCCCGCCATCTGGCACCTGCCGTGAGCTATATCCATGTCAAAGCCGCCGTTCCACATCATCAGCAGTTCCGCGCCATTGCGCCGGATCATGCCGATGCTCGCTGGCTGGAATTGCTTAATCAGCTGCCATCTGACGCGCCGCGCGGGATCGAGTTCCCGCTGGAAGGGCCTGACCTGGCTGCCGTCACCCGTCATTACGTTAATCTGCTGCGCGAGGAGTAAATCATGCACAAGACGCTGGATGTAATCACCATCGGCGAGGCCATGGCAATGTTCGTTGCCACGCAAACGGGCGAGCTCAGCGCAGTAGAGCACTTTTTCAAACGCGTGGCAGGGGCAGAGCTGAACGTCGCGACCGGCCTGGCGCGCCTGGGATTGAACGTCGGCTGGGTAAGCCGCGTGGGTGATGACAGTTTTGGCAATTTCGTTCTGGATACGCTGAAAAAAGAGGGGATTGATGCCGCGGGTGTCACCCTCGATGCACGCTTCGCTACCGGCTTTCAGCTGAAATCTAAAGTCGAAAATGGAACCGATCCCATTGTGGAGTATTTCCGCAAAGGCTCGGCGGCAAGTCATCTGTCGGTAAACGACTATCACGCGCACTATTTCGCCTCCGCACGCCATCTGCACCTGAGCGGCGTGGCGGCAGCGCTCTCCGCCAGCTCTTATGAGCTTCTGGATCACGCGGCTGCGGCCATGAAAGCGCAAGGGAAAACGATCTCCTTTGATCCTAACCTGCGCCCGGTGCTGTGGAAAAGTGAAGCCGAAATGGTTGAAAAGCTTAACCACCTGGCTTTCCAGGCTGACTGGGTGCTGCCGGGTGTGAAAGAGGGGATCATCCTCACCGGACAAAAAACGCCGGAAGGGATCGCCGATTTTTATCTGAACAAAGGGGTAAAAGCCGTGGTGCTGAAAACCGGTGCCGACGGAGCCTGGTTTAAAACTGCCGAAGGTGAACAAGGTGCGGTTGCCGCGGTAAAAGTCGACAACGTTGTCGACACCGTTGGGGCTGGCGACGGGTTTGCCGTGGGGGTGATTAGCGCCCTGCTGGAAGGAAAAACGCTGCATCAGGCGGTGTCGCGAGGCAATAAAATTGGAGCACTGGCAATTCAGGTGCAGGGCGACAGCGAAGGGCTACCGACACGCGCGCAGCTTAACGAATAAACATTCCCCCTCGCTTAGGGTGAGGGGAAAAACGCACTCAACAAACAAACCACCGTGTACCCTACATACAACGGCGGTACAAACCTCAACAACAGAGGCAAGCCTATGAACAGTTCGACCAATGCAGTAAAACGCTGGTGGTACATCATGCCAATCGTGTTTATCACGTACAGCCTGGCGTATCTTGATCGTGCCAACTTCAGTTTCGCATCCGCCGCGGGCATCACTGAGGACCTGGGGATCACCAAAGGTATCTCTTCCCTGTTAGGTGCCCTTTTCTTCCTCGGCTATTTCTTCTTCCAGATCCCTGGCGCTATCTACGCCGAACGTCGCAGTGTTCGTAAGCTTATCTTTATCTGCCTGATCCTCTGGGGCGGCTGCGCTTCACTGACCGGCGTGGTGAACAACATTCCTGCCCTGGCCGCCATTCGCTTTATTCTTGGCGTGGTCGAGGCAGCAGTGATGCCAGCAATGCTTATCTATATCAGCAACTGGTTCACTAAATCTGAGCGTTCCCGCGCCAACACCTTTTTGATCCTCGGTAACCCGGTCACGGTACTCTGGATGTCGGTGGTATCTGGCTATCTGATCCAGTCATTCGGCTGGCGCGAGATGTTTATCATCGAAGGGGTTCCAGCGGTCATCTGGGCATTTTGCTGGTGGATGCTGGTAAAAGATAAACCTTCGCAGGCGAAATGGCTCTCTGAGGATGAAAAAGCGGCTTTGCAGGCGCAGCTGGATAAAGAGCAACAAGGCCTGAAAGCGGTACGTAACTACGGCGAAGCCTTCCGTTCCCGCAACGTCATTTTGCTGTGCGCGCAGTATTTTACCTGGAGCATTGGCGTGTACGGCTTTGTGCTGTGGCTGCCATCGATTATCCGCAGCGGCGGCGAAAACCTCGGCATGGTGGAAGTGGGCTGGCTGTCATCCGTGCCTTATCTGGCGGCAACCATTGCCATGGTTATCGCCTCCTGGGCCTCGGACAAACTGCAAAACCGTAAACTGTTTGTCTGGCCGCTGCTGCTGATTGCTGCCTTTGCCTTTATCGGCTCCTGGGCCGTGGGTACCAACCACTTCTGGGCATCTTACACCCTGCTGGTGATTGCCGGTGCAGCGATGTATGCCCCGTATGGCCCGTTCTTCGCCATCATCCCGGAGATGCTGCCGCGTAATGTGGCAGGCGGCGCGATGGCGCTCATCAACAGCATGGGTGCTCTGGGCTCGTTCTGCGGCTCCTGGTTTGTGGGCTATCTGAACGGCGCAACCGGCAGCCCGTCAACCTCGTACATATTTATGGGGGTAGCACTTTTTGCCTCAGTGTGGCTTACTTTAATTGTTAAGCCTGCTAATAATCAACAGCTTCCCGTCGGCGCGCGTCACGCCTGACCCCTTTAAAATCAACGGAGATTAGCATGAAGCCGTCCGTCATTTTGTATAAAGCACTGCCTGAAGATCTGCAAAAGCGCCTGGAAGAACACTTCACCGTGACTCAGGTGAAGAACCTAAGCCCGGACACCGTCGCGCAGCACGCTGATGCGTTTGCCCGCGCAGAAGGGCTGCTGGGTTCAAGCGAAAAAGTGGATGTCGCATTGCTGGAGAAAATGCCGAAGCTTCGTGCTACCTCTACGATTTCCGTGGGGTATGACAACTTCGACGTCGAGGCCCTGAACACCCGCAAAATTGTGCTGATGCATACCCCGTATGCCCTGACAGAAACCGTGGCCGACACGCTGATGGCGCTGGTGCTCAGCACCGCCCGCCGGGTGGTGGAAGTGGCCGAACGCGTGAAAGCGGGCGAATGGACAAAGAGCATTGGCCCGGACTGGTTCGGTGTGGATGTTCACGGCAAAACGCTGGGGATTGTCGGCATGGGTCGCATTGGCCTGGCGCTGGCGCAACGTGCGCATTTCGGCTTTAACATGCCGGTGCTGTACAACGCGCGTCGTCATCACACGGAAGCTGAAGAGCGCTTTAACGCGCGCTACTGCGAACTGGAAACCTTGCTTCAGGAAGCCGATTACGTCTGCCTGATCCTGCCGCTGTCGGAAGAAACACATCATCTGATAGGCAAAGCTGAGTTCGCGAAAATGAAGAAATCAGCCATCTTCATCAACGCGGGTCGCGGCCCGGTGGTGGACGAAAAGGCGCTGATTGAAGCACTGCAAAACGGTGAGATCCATGCTGCGGGTCTTGATGTGTTTGAGCAAGAGCCACTGCCGGTCAGTTCACCACTACTGACATTGCCAAACGTCGTCGCCCTGCCCCACATTGGATCGGCAACTCACGAAACCCGCTACAACATGGCGGCCACCGCAGTGGACAACCTTATCGCCGCACTGGGCGGAAGGGTTGAGAAAAACTGCGTTAACCCGCAGGTACAGCAGTAGAAACGAAAAAACCCGCCAGAAGGCGGGTTTTTAAATTCTTTGCTACTGGGTTGGAAGCTTACAGGCTTACAACGTTACCAGCTGCTGGGCCTTTAGCGCCGCTTTCGATGGTGAAGGAAACTTTCTGACCTTCGTCCAGAGATTTGTAGCCATCGTTCTGGATAGCAGAGAAGTGTACGAACACGTCTTTAGAGCCATCATCAGGAGTGATGAAACCGAAACCTTTATCAGCGTTGAACCATTTTACCAGACCAGTCATTTTAGCAGACATAGAAATTACCTTATTAACAAATATATTGTGCCTTCCGGCGCGATAGGTTGCGTTACAGATTTTTAAGCGATGAAGGAAGGGTCACTACGAAGGGTATCTATGGATAACAATCTGGACTGCTTTACTAAACTGCTTTAGGTCTGTGTAACAAACCGACGTCACTGTTATACCTATGTGGTACATGAATGACAAGCAATATTTTCATCGCCGATAAAAAAACCCCGTTTCTCGCGGGGTTTTTTTGTCTTATTCAGTGGCTGTGACTGCCGTGCTCCACGCCTGACTAAAGGCCTGGTGCTGGGACGCCAGCGGCCCAATCAGCGAGTTATACTGGCTGGCCTGCTGAGAGGTCGGGAACTGGATACCGTTAGAGACAAAGCTCACCTGGGTTCCCTGCTGGGAGATGTAATCCCCAACCTGTACCAGTTGCTGAGTGAAAATCTGCGCAGCCGGGATCAGCGGTTGCATAGCGTCAGCGGGTTTGGTCACCACTTTCTCGTAAACCTTGTCAAAGACAGGTTTAAGATCGTCGCCTTGCTTCAGCGAAGAATGGGAAGCATCGGCCTGCATTTTTGCATTCTGCAATTGCTGGCTCAGCACACCCAGAGCACCATTAGACTGGCGCAGTGGTTCACGCTGGGTCACATAATCCTGTGGTACACGGATCGCGTTAACGCTATCCAGCACAGGACGAAGACCTGAGTCCATTGCCTGGCTCACCTGCTGTGAATAACCATAAAGAATGGCGTAATCGGACACGAAGGGACCAAACTGTTTTTTCTGATCCGCAGTCAGCGTTGGTAAACGTTCGCCACTGCGCATCACCGTATTCTGTAGAAAATCGATAAACGCTTTGCGCTGATCGCCTTCTTTATCGAAACACCCACTCAGGCTAACTACCATCAATAACGCCGCAACAGGCGCAAACCAGCGAGAGCAGGACTTTCCTGTCGCCATTTCATTACTCCTTTCACCCAAAAAAGCGCACACCGGCACACGCGTGCCCGACGCTGACAAGGATAGTCCAGGTCAGCCTTGCAAGATACTCTTTTCATACAAAACGACTATTGCCGTTTTCTTGCTGACGATTTACAAAAAAATACGCTGTCGCGCTGTTTATGAATAATCAGTCAATTAGCGCGGGTAAGCCTTCTGCTGAAACGCGTAAAGCCCCGACTACCGCACGATTAATCACAACCCTGGTGATCATGCGTCTGTTTTAGGGACTATTCTTAATTGGCTCTCTGATGTTCACGATCCCGCTGTGTGATTTAAGAGGAGTTCTCAATGGAATATAAAGATCCTGAGTTTGAGCTGCTGAGCAGCCTGGAACAAATTGTTTTTAAAGATGTACCGCAGACGATTACCCTGCAACAAAAATCCAATCCCTTTACAGAATATGAGCAATTGCGCAAAGGGACAGGGCTGAAAACTGATGAATTCGCCAGAGCAATGGGTGTCAGCGTAGCGATGGTGCTGGAGTGGGAATCAAAACGTGAAAGACCCACAGCCACCGAAATAAAGCTGATGCGCCTGATTCAGGCAAACACTGCACTCAGCAAACAGATAGCGTAATACCAGATTGTGACAGCCCCCGCCCTTGCGGGGGCTTGTGTTTTAAAGCCTCTCACAGCGCCATCCCTCTTTCTGCCACACCATTTCATGCGTCAGGGTCAGTCCGTTCAGGAATGCTTCATCGTGCGATACCACCAGCAACGCGCCGGGGAAAGCCGCCAGCGCCGCTTCAATCGCCTGAACGGAGGCCAAATCCAGATGGTTGGTCGGCTCATCAAGTAGCAGAAGCTGTGTGGCCTCTTCTCGCCAGAGCACACAGGCCAGCGCGGCTTTTAGACGTTCGCCGCCGCTCAGTTCCGCCAGCGGAAGCATGACCTTATCTGCGCCGAGCTGAAGCTGGGCTAAACGGGTACGTAGCCCTCCTTCTTCCAGAGGTGTATTGCTCAGGTTGAGATGCGCCATCACCGACAGCGTAAGATCCAGCTGCGACAGGTGTTGGTCGAGATAAGCGCAGGTTACTGACACTCGGCAACTGCCCGCGTGCGGTGATGTTTCCCCAAGTATGGTCTTTAGGAGTGTCGATTTCCCACAGCCGTTTGGTCCACTCAGCGCCACGCGCATCGGGCCATCCATCCGCCAGTTTGTCGGCGGGATATCCACATACGCCAGCACCAGATCCTCGAGTACCAGCACCTGTTTCCCTTCGGCAATCTGGCTTCCCGGCAGGGTGAACATCACCGGGTTATCGTCTTCCACCCGTTCACGCGCTTTGTGGACAGCAATATTCAGCGCATCATTTTGATCGTTATGCTGTTTTCGCCACGATCCAATACGCTCTTTCGCCGCCATTTTATATTTGATCCGCTCGAACGAGGCGATATTAAGACTATCGACAGTGCGCAGCGTCTTTGCCGAACGCCGCTGGCTGTCGTCATGCTGTTTTTTCATCCGCGTACGTGTACGCTTACGTTCTGTTGTGGCATGTTCAAACGCTGCGCGGGCTGATTGCTGCTCGGCATCACGTTGACGCTGGTAATCAGCATAATTCCCGCCGTAACTACGCAAACCAGACGCGCTCAGTTCCAGAATACGCGGAACCTGCGCCAGGAGTTCACGGTCATGAGAGGCCACCAGCACGCCCCCCTGATAACGGGAAAGCTGTTCGTAAAACCACTCACGGCCTTGCTTGTCGAGATGGTTGGTGGGTTCATCCAGCAGAAGATAATCTGCACCGGCAGTAAATGCTGCGCACAACAGAGCGCGAATACGTTCGCCACCGCTAAGCTCTGTGGCAGGTTTATCAGGATCAAATGGCGGGAGTTTCGCATGGCTAAACGCCCCGCTCAGCCGTTCCGTTAAATCCCAGTATCCGTCGAGTGTTTCCAGACAGTCTGGCTGGTAATCACCGCTTTCGATACGCTTGCGGGCTGCAAAAATGTCGTCATACCCGAGCAATTCAGCAAGCAGAGTCTGTGGGGAAATATCATGTTGTTGCGCCACATAGGCGTGCGTGCCGAAACGCTCGATATGCCCGCTCGCGGGTTCATCAAACCCGGCCAGCAGACGCAGCAGGCGCGTTTTACCACTGCCGTTACGGCCAACCAGTGCGCACAGCGACGGCTCAAGAGAGAGATCCAGCGGACCAAAAAGCGTATCGCCCGTCGCAAACTGACAGGTGACCTGATGCAAAATAAAAGAAGGGGACTGCGCAAAATGAGCCATAAGCACTCCTGAATGAAATCAAAACATCCCCTGCCGACGCGGTCGCGTTTAGCAAGGATCGAAATTCATCAGTCGTGTTTGTTCATTTTCGGGATGCGCTCCAGAGGGAGGAAGTTAACGGGGATAAGGATAACGGTAATTTGTTGACCGTTTCAAGGTTAATTTTTGGGCAAGATAGACTCCATCCCCCTTTGGGATGAGGGGGAACATACAGCTCAGGTGGTCATTCCGTTCACTTTATGTTCCTTGCTACTCTGTCACCACATTACCGGTGAACGTGCCAGGGTGGCTCACCGCCACCACCCTGGCGACCCGGGCTCCCGGCAAGAAAATCACCGCTTCGCGGTACCCTCAGCTTATTCCTTTCGGCTTTCGGGACCATGGCGCCGCTGTAAGCCTTTTATTTCAATAGCGTAATGTCATCGCTGAATAACGACAAAAACTACCTGGGAACCCTCAGACCTTTGGGAGAGGGTAAGGGTGGAACAGGCGGTAATTTTGCGAGCCTCTTTCCAGAAATGGTAATATCCTCAGCGACATAGCTCAAATCTGTTGCCGCTTGTTTTGATGAGCAGTAAGTTCTCTTCGCACCTGCAAAATCAGGTGCCGGGATTGGAACCCTGACTCACTTCACTGGCGACACAGGCTCTGTGTCGTACGGCCTGCTTCATCCCAATGGCGGGCCGGACAGGGGCGCTGCAAAGCGCGCTGGTGTCAGTGAGGCCAGTCGTTCCAACCTTGTCCGGTTCCGCCACCAGCGAGCCTGGAACCTCCGGTGGCGGAAGATATACCACTCACTGAGGTTATTATTATGGCTATGACTGACTCTTTAATCACTCTTCCCTTCAACCACTCCACCGCCTTCACCGAACTGGCAGATAACTGCGAACGCTTCACCGATGTCCTGATTGATTGCGAGGAACCCGCACAAAAAATGGCGCTGTACGGCCGACTGTCCGCCTGCCTGAATCTGCTGCAACCCACGCTTCTGGAACCCGTCCCGGAATACTTAAAAGCAAGCCTGACCGTGGAAGAACTTCCGTCACGCCTTCCGGCTTTCGAACCTGAGTGTGACCAACTGGGACGTTACTGCCAGGAGATCACGCAATTGCTGATGAACGGTTCCCTGCCGCGACAGACAATAATCGTGCTGGAGGATTTGCTGTGCGAACTGATCGGCTATTTTGCCGATACACTGAAAGCGCCACGCTGGCTGAAAACCAGTGAAGGCATGATCGCAATCGGCTAACACAACTTTGCGCCATAAAAAAACCCGCCGAAGCGGGTTTTTAGCATTTCCATGCCCGACTACCGGGCAACAGCACGTTACTGGAGCAGCGAAATATCCGCCACGCGCAGGAACAGCTCACGCAGTTTTTCGAGCATAGAGAGACGGTTAATACGCAGATCTTTATCTTCTACGTTCACCATCACTTTCTCGAAGAAGGCGTCAATCACTTCACGCAGTTCAGCCAGTTCGACCAGCGCTTCCTGATAACGACCTTCTGCGAAGAACGGCTCCAGCTTGTCACGCAGCACTACAACCTGCATCGCCAGGGCGATCTCTTCCGGCTCTTTCAGCGTCGCGGCGTTCACACGATCGTTCAGCGTTTCGTCGGATTTCGCCAGGATGTTGGATACACGTTTGTTAGCCGCAGCCAGCGCAGATGCCGCTTCCAGAGTACGGAAGTGAGATACCGCCTTCATACGCGCATCGAAGTCCGCCGGACGGGTCGGACGACGTGCCAGTACCGCCTGAATGGTGTCGACGGTATAGCCTTCGTCCTGATACCAGGCGCGGAAACGGCCGAGCATAAAGTCGATAACGTCATCCACCACTTTCGCGTTGGTCAGCTTGTCACCGTACAGACGAACGGCTTCTTCGGTCAGGGTTTGCAGATCAAGGTTCAGGTTCTTCTCAACAATGATACGCAGCACACCCAGTGCGGCACGGCGCAGCGCAAACGGGTCTTTATCACCTTTCGGATGCTGACCGATGCCGAAGATACCCGCCAGGGTGTCCATTTTGTCGGCAATCGCTACCGCGCAGGCCACCGGGTTAGACGGCAGGTCATCACCCGCAAAGCGCGGCTGATACTGCTCGTTCAGGGCAACGGCCACATCTTCTGCTTCGCCATCGTGACGCGCATAGTGCATCCCCATCACGCCCTGGGTGTCGGTAAATTCGAACACCATGTTGGTCATCAGGTCGCATTTAGACAGCAGGCCCGCGCGGGTCGCGTGGTTCACGTCAGCACCGATTTCACGAGCGATCCAGCCGGACAGCTCTGCAATACGGTCGGTTTTGTCACGCAGCGTGCCCAGCTGTTGCTGGAACAGTACGGTCTGCAGGCGCGGCAGGTGGTCTTCCAGGCGTTTTTTGCGGTCGGTATTAAAGAAGAACTCCGCATCCGCCAGACGTGGACGCACCACTTTCTCGTTACCGGAAATAATCTGGATCGGATCTTTAGATTCGATATTCGCAACGAAGATGAAGTTTGGCAGCAGTTTGCCGTCGTTGGCGTAGACCGGGAAGTACTTCTGGTCACCTTTCATGGTGTACACCAGCGCTTCCGCCGGAACAGCCAGGAACTTCTCTTCGAATTTCGCCGTCAGCACAACTGGCCACTCAACCAGAGAGGTGACTTCTTCCAGCAGGCTTTCGCTCAGATCAGCGTTACCGCCAATCTTGCGTGCTGCTTCTTCAGCATCAGCTTTGATCTTCGCTTTACGCAGTTCGTAGTCAGCAATGACTTTACCGCGCTCCAGCAGGATCTGAGGATACTGATCGGCGTTATCGATGGTGAACTCCGGCTCGCCCATAAAGCGGTGGCCGCGGATCACGCGATCGGATGCCACACCCAGAATGGTAGCGGGAACAACGGTATCGCCCAGCAGCAGAGTTACGGTGTGAACCGGACGCACGAAGTGCACGTCAGACGCGCCCCAGCGCATCAGTTTTGGAATCGGCAGTTTAGCCAGGGAAGTCGCAATCATGTCTGGCAGCAGTGCTTCTGCACTTTCGCCTTTTACATGGGCGCGATACAGCAGCCACTCGCCTTTGTCAGTGGTCAGGCGTTCAGCCTGGTCAACGGTGATACCGCAACCACGCGCCCAGCCTTCTGCCGCCTTGCTTGGTTTACCTTCAGCGTCGAACGCCTGAGCAATCGCCGGGCCACGTTTTTCCACTTCACGATCGGGCTGAGACGCCGCCAGATTTGCCACTTTCAGCGCCAGGCGGCGCGGTGCAGCAAACCATTCAATTTTACCGTGCGCCAGGCCAGCGTTATCCAGCTCGGCGGTCACGTTCGCAGCAAAAGATTCAGCCAGGCTGCGCAGGGCTTTTGGTGGCAGCTCTTCGGTGCCGATTTCCACCAGGAAAGTTTTCTCAGACATGGCCGCCTCTTATTTGTTTCGGTTGCACATCGGGAAGCCAAGGGCTTCACGGGACGCATAGTAAGCTTCTGCAACGGCTTTGGTCAGGGTACGAATTCGCAGAATGTAGCGCTGACGTTCAGTCACGGAGATAGCCTTGCGGGCGTCCAGCAGGTTGAAGCTGTGGGCGGCCTTCAGAATACGCTCGTAAGCAGGCAGCGGCAGCGGAGTCTCCAGCGCCAGCAGTTGCTGGGCTTCTTTCTCGTACTGCTCGAAGCAGGTGAACAGGAAGTCCACATCTGCGTATTCGAAGTTGTAGGTGGATTGCTCCACTTCGTTCTGATGGAACACGTCACCGTAGGTCGTTTTACCCAGTGGGCCGTCGCTCCAGACCAGGTCGTAAACGCTGTCTACGCCCTGAATGTACATAGCCAGACGTTCCAGACCGTAGGTGATTTCACCAGTAATCGGTTTACATTCCAGACCACCAACCTGCTGGAAGTAAGTGAACTGTGTCACTTCCATACCGTTCAGCCACACTTCCCAGCCCAGACCCCAGGCACCCAGCGTTGGGTTTTCCCAGTTATCTTCCACGAAACGAATGTCGTGGATGGTTGGATCCATACCCAGCTCTTTCAGTGACCCGAGGTACAGCTCCTGAATGTTATCCGGTGATGGCTTAATCACAACCTGGAACTGATAGTAGTGCTGTAAACGGTTCGGGTTTTCGCCGTAACGGCCATCGGTAGGGCGGCGGGATGGCTGCACATATGCCGTCGCCATTGGTTCTGGCCCCAACGCGCGTAAGCTGGTCATCGGGTGTGAAGTGCCTGCGCCTACTTCCATGTCCAAAGGTTGAACAATGGTACAGCCCTGACGAGCCCAGTAATCCTGTAAGGTCAGGATCAGGCCCTGGAAGGTCTTGGTATCAAACTTTTGCATAGTATGTCGTGCTGGATACGTGTGGTTTTTAATGGAAGGGATCAGTATACCCGCTGACTGCAAGATATACAGTACGAAACGGGTTTGTTTAGGGAAAATTGGGAAATAAGCCTTTCAGCCAGAAGACTTGCCCGGTCTGGCGGCTGATTATGCGCACAGGTTAGCGCATGGAGAGGTGTAAAAACTGGCCGTCTGCGTCAAAAGAGCAGACAAAGCCCTCTTTACGAGAGGTATGTCCCCGCATCTCGAAACTGCCCTGAAACCGTTCAAAGCGAGTGACATCGATTTTATCCATGCCCGTGTTATAGCGGCGGGCAGCCTGATCCTTGCACAGGTGCTCCATATTCAGAGAGCGTTCAGGGCTCATTTTACCCTGCTGCGCTTTTTGCACAGGGGCATCTTGCGAAGAACTGCATCCTGCCAGCATAAGCAGCAGAAAGAGTGACACAACGCGCTTCATCATCATTTTTATTACCGGCCCGCTCTGTGGCTGTTATTTTTAGTATCAAAGCTTTTATAGATTAAGGTTTGGCATTCTGCGAATCTCGCGGCTTGCACACAAGCCCGCATAATAAAACTCAGAATTTTCCAACGAGAGGCTTTCACATATTGGCAGTCACACTCTTTTTAACAGGAAAACAGAGGAACTGATGCAGTCAAAAATTAACTGGATTGATAACCTGCGAGGAATAGCCTGCCTGATGGTGGTGATGATCCATACCACCACCTGGTATGTCACTAACGCCCACAGTATCAGCCACGTTAACTGGGATATCGCCAATATTCTGAACTCCGCGTCCCGCGTCAGCGTGCCGCTGTTCTTTATGATTTCCGGCTTTCTCTTTTTTGGCGAACGAAGCGCGCAGCCAAAGCATTTCATGCGCATCGCATCATGCCTGCTGTTTTACAGCGCCATTGCGCTGCTCTATATCACGCTCTTTACCCCTATTAACGCCGGGCTTTCATTCAAGTATCTGCTGCAAAAACCGGTGTTCTACCATCTGTGGTTCTTCTTCGCGATTATCGTTATCTATCTGGTTTCTCCGCTGATTCAGGTAAAAAATGTGAGCGGAAAAATGCTACTGGCGCTGATGGTGGTGATTGGCGTAGTGGCCAACCCCAATACGGTGTCGCAAAAAATAGGGGGATTTGAATGGTTGCCAGTTAACCTCTATATCAGCGGCGATACGTTCTACTACATTCTCTACGGCATGTTGGGGCGCGCCATTGGCATGATGGACACGCAAAAGCGCGGGCTTAATGGGTTATGCGCCGCCGTTTTTATCATCGGCGTGGTAATTATTTCCCGCGGGACGCTGTACGAACTGCAATGGCGCGGTAACTTCGCTGATACGTGGTACCTGTACTGCGGGCCGATGGTCTTTATCTGTGCCGTATCCCTGCTGACGCTGGTCAAAAATACGCTGAACGCTCGTCCTCTTCCCTGGCTTGGCTTTATCTCGCGGCATTCTCTGGGGATTTACGGGTTTCACGCACTGGTGATCCACGCCCTGCGAACCCGAGGAGTTGAGCTGAAAAGCTGGCCGTTGCTGGATATTGTCTGGATTTTTGCCGCCACACTGGGCGTGAGTTTGTTGCTGTCGATGCTGCTACAGAAGATAGATACTCGCCGCTTCGTCAGTTAACGATACGCTGTCTGGCGCGATGATACTGGCGCGGGGAGGAAAACCCTGCCGCCAGGGACGCGTGCTCCACGCCACGCCCCTGCAACAACCACTGCTCAGCCACAGCAAGACGCAATTGTTCCAGGTAATCCCGAACACTTATGCCTAAATGCACCTGAAAAAGTCGGGTCAAATGACGCGGGCTGACGTGCGCCAGGGTAGCGATGTCCGGCAGGCTCCACGCTTTTTGCGGTTCTGCGGTGAGCGCATCCTGCGCACGATGGATGGCCGGGTGAAGATGGTTGCGATAGCGTAACCAGGGGGATAACTGCGGGTCGTCGCCAGAGCGACGGAACCAGACCACCATCTCACGCGCCACCGCCAGTGCCTTTTCCGGCCCGCAAAGACGATTGATCATATGCAGCGCCAGATCGATACCCGACGTGATCCCGGCACTGGTCCAGATACTCTCATCCTGAACGAATATGCGATTCTCTTTGATCGTCGCCGTAGGTGCGGCACTGCGCAAACGCTCGATAACATCGTGATGCGTTGTGCACTGCCTGCCATTCAGCAAACCGGATTTCGCCGCCAGCAGAGCCCCTGAACAGACGCACATGACAGTGATGTCCTGATGGTGAATTTGCGGTTGCAGGCGCATCAACCAGTTCTGAATACGCTTCGCTTGCGGCGTTGAAAACTGATAGCGGGAGTCACTGACGCCGGGCAGCACCAGCAAACTCCCCGCAGGCAGGGTATCCGGTAATGGCTGGATGCCCCCCATCGTCAGGCCAATCGACGTTGGTACTTCTGGCTCCGGGCCGATGTAATGCAGGCGAAATACATCGCCTGCCAGCACGAAGGTTTCTGCCGGGCCGGTCATGTCTAATGACAACACCCCTGGCAGCATGACGAACCAGACGTCGATGCTCATTAAAGTGACTCCAGCGCCTGCGCAACAGTTTTAATATCGGCAAATCGCCCGGCCAGCACCGTCTCGGTGCGATGGCGTAGTTCGTCTGCGCTGAGGGTGATCCCCTTATGCGTCATCGGAAACGTGAGCGTTGCCTCGCTAACAAAGGTCACAGCATAGCCCAGATCGGAGGCCACCCGGGCGGTTGTTTCGCAGCACTGCTCGGTACGAATGCCGCAGATGATCAACTGGTTGATATCGCGCTCTCGCAACCAATGGTCAAGGCCGGTATCGGTAAATGCATTGTGGACGTGTTTTTGGAATACAACAGCAGGATGATGACGTAAAAAAGCCATCGGTTTGACAGAGCCACTTTGCAGTGAGAAGGGGCCCTCCTCGTCTACATGAAAGATATCAACAACGGGAATATTGCGCGATTCGCAGCCTTCAATCAGCCCAAGCATCGCCTGCTGAAAAGCGGGAATATCCTTCTCCTGCCAGTAATCCCGATGATGGAAAGACTGTTGGGTATCGATATTGAGTAAAGCAATACGTGACATGATAGTTCTCCTCGCCAGTGGGTGTATCCTTATACTGGCGAGGAAATGGGAGCACGAACAGACCAAAAAAGGACATCCTCATGCCTGTTTCAGACAACCGTTCTTATGACATTAACGGCAGCAGTTGCTGGTAGATTTTGCGGAAGACATCGCGCCTTTCAGCGTACTGTAAATGGCGTTTAGCATCAGGCACATGCGCCTGTTCAAGTGCAAGCTGCGGTAACAGCTGTGCAAGCGGAGTATTCGGGTTCAGGGCAATCTGCGCCAGACGCGCCGCCCCCAACGCAGGGCCCACATCGCCACCGGTCCGGTAGTCCAGCTGCAACCCGCTGATATCAGACAGCATCTGTCGCCAGTAGCTGCTCCGGGCGCCTCCGCCAATCAGGGTGATACTGCCGGGTTTTAGTCCGCAGTCGTGTACGACATCCATCCCGTCGGCCAGTGCATAACCTACCCCTTCGAGCACCGCACGCGCCAGCTCTGCCGGGCCGTGCTGATGTGTCAGCCCAAAAAAGACGCCTTTGGCTTCAGGGTTGTTATGCGGCGTACGCTCGCCGGAAAGATAAGGTAAAAACCAGACGGTACCCGCATTTTCATCCGCCTGTTGCGCAGCCGCAATCAACGTCGGAACATCTGCCATTCCGGTCAGTTTTGCCGCCCAGTCAAGGCAGGATGCCGCACTCAACATCACCGACATCAGATGCCACTTACCCGGAAGGGCATGGCAGAAACTGTGCACGGCATTTTCAGGGTTGCTGCGATAACCATCGCTAACTGCAAAATAGACGCCGGATGTCCCCAGCGAGAGCATAGCCTGCCCCGCGTCAACCATCCCGACACCCACAGCGCCAGCTGCATTATCGCCACCACCGGCAACTACCGGCACGGCCGGCATGTTCCAGCTTTTGGCTACGCCGGGCTGTAATGTCCCCGTGATCTCACTGCCTTCGAAAAGCGCCGGCAAATGATCGCGGGTCAGATGACAGGCATCGAGCATTGCCTCGCTCCAGTCGCGTTTAGCCACATCAAGCCACATGGTGCCCGCCGCGTCGGACATATCACTGGCGAAATCACCCGTCATGCGAAAACGCAGGTAATCTTTCGGCAGCAGCACTTTGGCGACCTGACGGAAAACCTCTGGCTCATGGCGTTGCACCCAGAGCAGTTTTGGTGCGGTAAAGCCTGGCATCATCAGGTTGCCCATTATCTCTCGGGATGTGGGTACTCGGCCTTCAAGAATGGCGCACTCTTCACCGCAGCGGCCATCGTTCCAGAGGATTGCCGGGCGTAACACGCGGTGCTCACTATCAAGCAGAGTTGCGCCATGCATTTGCCCGGCAATACCGACTGCTTTTACATCACGTAAGCTGTGTTGCTCACCCAGTGCCTTCATTGCACGATCCGTCGCCTGCCACCATTGCTCCGGGTCCTGTTCCGACCACAGCGGATGCGGGCGTGAAACCTGAAGCTTTTCAGTCTGTGTTGCTAACACCTCGCCCTGCTCGCTGAGCAGGATGGCTTTCACACCCGATGTGCCAAGATCGATCCCGATATACATTGCGGTGACTCCTTTAACAGAAATGCCCGGTGGCGTTACGCTTACCGGGCCCATGAACGTCTTCAGCTCGCTGTTACTTATCGAACAGGTAGTGATTCACCAGGTTTTCCAGCAATTCCTGATGTCCGCTTTGATGCTGCGGCGCCAGATGATGCTGTTCAGCGTACTTCGCGATGTCGGCAAGCGATAACTGGCCTTTCAAAATTTGCTGGCCCAGCTCACTGTTCCAGCCGCTATAACGCTTCGCCACGCGTTTATCCAGCTCACCGTCTTCAATCATACGTGCCGCGATTTTCAGCGCCAGCGCCATGGTGTCCATCGCGCCAATGTGGCCGTAGAACAGGTCATATTTGTCAGTACTCTGACGGCGCACTTTGGCATCGAAGTTCAGGCCACCCGTAGTGAAGCCGCCCGCTTTGATGATTTCGTACATCACCAGCGCATTTTCTTCCACGCTGTTCGGGAACTGGTCGGTATCCCAGCCCAGCTGTGCATCGCCACGGTTCGCATCAACAGAACCAAAGATGCCGAGCGCAATGGCAGAGGCGATTTCGTGATGGAAAGAGTGGCCCGCCAGCGTGGCGTGGTTTGCTTCGATATTCACTTTGATCTCTTTTTCCAGACCAAACTGCTTCAGGAAGCCGTATACGGTGGCAACGTCATAATCGTACTGATGTTTGGTTGGCTCTTGCGGTTTCGGCTCAATCAGCAGCGTGCCATGGAAACCGATTTTGTGTTTATGCTCGACAACCATCTGCATAAAGCGACCAATCTGCTCACGTTCCTGGCGCAAATCGGTGTTCAGCAGGGTTTCATATCCCTCGCGGCCACCCCAGAGAACATAGTTTTCGCCACCAAGCTGATGGGTAGCGTTCATTGCTGTCACCACCTGGGTGGCGGCCCAGCTGAACACTTCTGGATCTGGGTTTGTTGCCGCACCGGCACCATAACGCGGGTTAGTGAAACAGTTTGCAGTGCCCCACAGCAGTTTCACGCCACTTTGCTGCTGTTTTGCCGCCAGCACGTCAACCATTTGCGCAAAGTTGTTCAGATACTCTTTCAGCGATGCACCTTCCGGTGACACATCCACATCGTGGAAGCAGTAATACGGCACATTCAGCTTGTGGAAGAATTCAAACGCGACATCCGCTTTACGCTTCGCCAGCTCAATGGCCTCGCCGGGTTGCTGCCACGGGCGGTCGAAGGAACCCACGCCGAACATATCGGCGCCATTCCAGCAGAAGGTGTGCCAGTAACAGGCGGCAAAGCGCAAATGGTCTTCCATGCGCTTACCCAGCACCAGCTCATCCGGGTTGTAGTGACGAAATGCTAAAGGATTGGACGTTTTCGGGCCTTCGTAACGAACGCGATCGAGTTGGTCGAAATAAGCTTGCATATTGAGCTCCATAATCAAGGGATGCGGCGAGTAGTCGATACTGGAGTAATAGTGAATAGACATTCGCACTTGCTCAATTACGTTATTTCACACTGCTATTGAGAGAATACACAACTGTGCGCTGGCTCGCAAAATAATGCGCAAGCAAACTATTTTTTCGGCGCTTATTCCATATTTGCGTGTAATTAATAAGTTACGCCTTTTAAAATCAGATCGCGGTCATAAATTTAGAAATAAACCAAATATCATAACGAGAAGATAAAAATCTGTAATTGCCAGCCAGCCATTCCACGTTAAAAATTTGCTGCGTCTACAGCAGTGAATGTTTCTTTTATCTCAGCAGCACATCACCTACAAAAAGGCCATATAATCATGAAGATAAAGAACCTGTCCCTTACTCTCTGCACTACTCTCCTGCTTGCAAGCTTTGCTGGTCATGCAAAAGAGGTAAAAATCGGCATGGCTATTGACGATTTGCGCCTTGAACGCTGGCAAAAAGATCGCGATATTTTTGTGAAAAAAGCGGAATCGCTTGGCGCCCAGGTGTTTGTTCAGTCGGCCAACGGCAATGAAGAAACACAAATGTCGCAGATCGAAAATATGATCAACCGTGGTGTAGATGTTCTGGTCATTATCCCCTATAACGGCCAGGTGTTAAGTAACGTGGTTAAAGAAGCAAAACAAGAAGGTATAAAAGTTTTAGCCTATGATCGCATGATTAATAATGCGGATATTGATTTTTATATTTCATTCGATAATGAAAAAGTCGGTGAACTACAGGCAAAAAGTCTGGTTGATAAAGTGCCTCAGGGGAATTATTTCCTGATGGGCGGCTCGCCGGTCGATAACAACGCAAAACTGTTCCGTGAAGGACAAATGAAAGTGCTTAAGCCATATATTGATGATGGCAAGATTAAAGTGGTGGGCGATCAATGGGCAGATGGCTGGCTTCCAGAAAATGCGCTGAAAATTATGGAAAACGCCTTAACCGCCAATAACAACAAAATTGACGCTGTTGTTGCGTCCAATGATGCAACAGCTGGCGGTGCCATTCAGGCGCTCAGTGCACAGGGCCTTGCCGGTAAAGTCGCGATTTCAGGTCAGGATGCCGATCTCGCGGGCGTTAAACGTATTATCGCCGGCACGCAAACCATGACCGTCTACAAACCCATCACCGAACTCGCCAACACGGCGGCTGAAATTGCCGTTGAGCTAGGTAATAACCAACAACCCAAAGCAGACACTAGCCTGAACAACGGCCTGAAAGATGTTCCGTCCCGCCTGCTCACCCCAATTGAAGTCAATAAAGAGAACATTGACGCCACCGTGATTAAAGACGGTTTCCACAAAAAGAGTGAACTGTAATCCAGCGCTGCCCCTGCCCTGCAGGGGCGCATCGACTTGTGCTGTTCTGACTTCGGGTCATGTGGAGCAGTTATGCCTTATTTACTAGAAATGAAAAGTATCACTAAAGCTTTCGGTACGGTGAAAGCTGTCGATAACGTCAGCCTGCGGCTCAACGCCGGTGAGGTCGTTTCACTGTGCGGTGAAAATGGTTCGGGTAAATCAACACTGATGAAAGTGTTGTGCGGGATCTATCCTCACGGCAGCTATGACGGCGAAATTGTCTTTGCCGGAGAGGTGATTCAGGCCACACACATCCGCGATACCGAACGCAAAGGCATCGCTATCATTCATCAGGAGCTGGCACTAGTTAAGCATCTCACCGTGCTGGAAAATATCTTCCTGGGCGCTGAGATTTCACGTCACGGCGTGCTGGATTACGACACCATGACGCTGCGTTGTGAAAAGCTGCTGGCGCAGGTGAGCCTCGCGATTTCACCCAATACGCGCGTGGGGGATTTAGGGCTGGGTCAACAGCAGCTGGTTGAAATTGCCAAAGCGCTGAACAAGCAGGTACGGCTGTTAATTCTCGATGAACCCACAGCATCGCTCACCGAACAGGAAACGGCTGTTCTGCTCAACATCATCCGCGACCTGCAACACCACGGCATTGCCTGTATCTACATTTCGCACAAACTCAATGAAGTGAAAGCCATTTCTGACACCATCTGCGTGATCCGCGATGGTCAGCACATCGGCACGCGCGAAGCGGCAGGCATGAGCGAAGACGACATCATTACCATGATGGTCGGGCGCGAGCTTACTGCGCTGTATCCGAACGAACCCCACACGATTGGGGATGAAGTTTTACGCGTTGAAAACCTGACCGCATGGCACCCTGTTAATCGCCACATTAAGCGGGTTAACAATGTCTCCTTCTCACTTCATCGTGGTGAGATCCTCGGCATCGCCGGGCTGGTCGGCGCCGGACGCACCGAAGCCGTACAATGTCTGTTCGGCGTCTGGCCAGGGCGCTGGGAAGGCAGCATTTATATAGATGGCCAGCCAATCCATATCGAAAACTGCCAGCAGGCCATTGCTCAGGGCATCGCCATGGTGCCGGAAGACCGTAAAAAAGACGGCATCGTTCCGGTAATGGCCGTGGGTAAAAACATCACACTTGCCGCCCTCAACCAGTTTTCTGGCGCACTCAGCAGCCTGGACGATGCCGCCGAGCAGCAGTGCATTCTCCAGTCGCTCGCCCGGCTTAAAGTAAAAACCTCCTCCCCGGAACTGGCCATTGGTCGTCTGAGTGGGGGTAATCAACAAAAAGCGATACTGGCGCGCTGCCTGCTGCTCAATCCCCGCATATTAATTCTGGATGAGCCGACGCGCGGGATCGACATCGGTGCAAAATACGAAATCTACAAACTGATTAATCAGCTTGTGCAGCAAGGGATTGCCGTCATTGTCATCTCCTCTGAGCTCCCTGAAGTGCTTGGTCTGAGCGACCGCGTGCTGGTCATGCATGAAGGGAAATTAAAAGCCAACCTGATTAACCAAGGCCTGACGCAAGAACAGGTGATGGAAGCCGCATTAAGGAGCGAACGCCATGTCGAAAAGCAATCCGTCTGATCTTAAAGTCGCTGCACCGACGCCTGGCGCGTTCGCGGGACTTAAGGTACTTAACCTGCAAGTCTTTGTCATGATTGCCGCGATTATCGTCATCATGCTGTTTTTTACCTGGATGACCGATGGCTCATACCTGAGCGCACGTAACGTCTCCAACCTGCTGCGCCAGACGGCCATCACAGGCATCCTGGCCGTGGGCATGGTATTTGTGATTATCTCCGCCGAGATAGACCTCTCCGTTGGCTCAATGATGGGCCTGCTTGGCGGTGTGGCCGCCATTTTCGACGTCTGGTTCGGCTGGCCGCTGCCGCTCACTGTTGCCGTCACGCTGATCATGGGCCTGGTGCTCGGCGCATGGAATGGATGGTGGGTTGCCTATCGCAAAGTGCCCTCGTTTATTGTCACGCTTGCCGGCATGTTGGCCTTCCGGGGCATCTTGATTGGTATTACCAACGGCACAACGGTGTCGCCTACCAGCGCATCTATGTCACAAATTGGGCAGAGCTATCTCTCTGGTGGCTTAGGCTTCACGCTCGGTGTGGTAGGGTTAATGGCGTTCGTTGCCTGGCAGTGGCGCGGGCGTATGCGTCGTCAGGCGCTGGGGCTGACCTCTGCCCCATCGACATCGGTTGTCGGGCGTCAGGCGCTGACGGCGGTGATCGTGCTGGGCGCAATCTGGCTTCTGAACGACTATCGCGGCGTACCGACCCCGGTGTTGCTGTTAGCCCTTCTGCTGCTGGCGGGCATGTTTATGGCCACACGCACCGCATTTGGTCGCCGTATTTATGCGATTGGCGGCAACCTGGAGGCGGCACGACTGTCTGGCATTAATGTAGAACGTACTAAGCTCGCCGTCTTTGCTATCAACGGCCTGATGGTCGCGATCGCCGGGCTGATTCTCAGTTCACGTCTGGGTGCCGGTTCGCCATCTGCAGGGAACATCGCCGAACTGGATGCCATCGCGGCCTGCGTCATTGGTGGCACCAGTCTCGCCGGGGGTGTCGGCAGCGTGGCGGGTGCGGTGATGGGCGCATTTATTATGGCTTCGCTGGATAACGGAATGAGCATGATGGACGTCCCGACCTTTTGGCAGTATATCGTCAAGGGGGCCATTCTGTTGTTGGCAGTCTGGATGGACTCTGCAACCAAGCGACGGGCCTGATAACAGCATTGTTACTTATTTGGGAAGTAAGCCATGTTTGAGAAGCGTCACCGCATTACGTTGTTATTCAATGCCAACAAAGCCTACGACCGTCAGGTGGTTGAAGGTGTAGGTGAATATTTGCAGGCGTCGCAATCGGAGTGGGATATCTTCATCGAAGAGGATTTCCGGGCTCGCATCGAAAATATCAAAGACTGGCTTGGCGATGGCGTGATCGCAGATTATGACGATCCCGTCATCGAACAGTTGCTTACCGACGTCGACGTCCCGATTGTGGGCGTCGGCGGCTCTTACCATTCACCCGAACATTACCCGCCGGTTAACTACATCGCGACCGATAATCATGCGCTGGTCGAAAGTGCCTTTTTGCATTTAAAAGAGAAAGGCGTTCACCGCTTTGCATTTTATGGCCTGCCCGCCTCAAGCGGTAAACGCTGGGCAATGGAACGTGAATACGCCTTCTGCCAACTGGTTGCACAGGAGAAGTATCGCGGAGTGGTGTATCAGGGGCTGGAAACCGCGCCAGAAAACTGGCAACACGCGCAAAACCGCCTTGCAGACTGGCTGCAAACATTGCCTCCGCAAACCGGCATTATCGCGGTAACCGATGCGCGTGCCCGCCATGTGCTACAGGTCTGCGAGCATTTACACATTCCTGTTCCCGAAAAACTGTGCGTCATCGGTATCGATAACGAAGAGCTTACCCGTTATCTGTCACGCGTGGCGCTGTCGTCAGTTGCGCAAGGAACGCGCCAGATGGGATATCAGGCGGCGAAATTACTCCACCGGTTGCTGGATAACGAAGCCTTGCCACTCCAGCGTTTGCTGGTTCCTCCCGTTCGTGTAGTGGAACGCCGTTCAACCGATTACCGTTCCCTGAACGACCCGGCCGTGATCCAGGCCATGCACTACATTCGCAACCATGCCTGCAAAGGTATTAAGGTCGATCAGGTGCTGGATTCAGTTGGCATCTCGCGCTCCAACCTGGAGAAACGCTTCAAGGAAGAGGTTGGCGAAACCATTCATGCCGTCATCCACGCCGAGAAACTGGAGAAAGCACGTAGCCTGCTGGTCTCTACCTCGCTATCTATCAACGAGATATCGCAGATGTGTGGTTACCCGTCGCTGCAATACTTCTACTCGGTATTCAAGAAAGAATACGACACCACGCCGAAGGAGTATCGTGAGCGTCACAGTGAAGTGCTGATATAGTCTGATGCAGAAAAGAAAAACGCCTTCCAGTGGAAGGCGTTTTTTTGGGGATTACATATGTGCGGCAATTAAGCGCTGGTTATCCTGGTACATCGCGAACAGATAGTTGTTATAGCTCTGTCCCTGGGTGGAATAACCTTTCAGCTTGTGGATCATCGTGCTTGCCGTCACTTCCTGATCCGCTTTACGCAGCTGAGCGCGTGACTTACGGAATGAGGAGTATGCCGGGTGCGTGTTCAGGTTCACCACATAGGCGTTCACAGAGTCTTTCACAGACTCAAACTGCGAATACCCTTTCACCGTGCCTGGCGCATTGTTACAACGGCCTTTGACACACTTCATACCGAAGAGATTATTGTTGCTACGCGCCAGTTTCGACGTACCCCAGCCACTTTCGGCTGCGGCCATTGTCGCTACCATGCTGCCTGGGATGATATCCACACGCTCTAACAACGCATTCCACGGCACACGACGCGTGTTGCCGTTCCAGCTTATCTTGTAGCGTTGCGCGATATCTTTCAGACGCGTGCGTTCAGATGGCGACCAGCGGCTATCGTACTGCTTTGATGTCAGCCAGTTACGATCCGCAGTAATCGCGGAATTTTGACTTGTAATATAAGGCATTACCGTCCGGAGAAACGCTTTTTTCCTTGGTGTTCCGGAAGGGTATTTTCGCAAATCAGGAAGTGAACTACTCTTTGCACTATTGCGAGAATACTCTTGTTTACTGCTAACCTTACTTTTACTCGTCGTCTTTATGACGTGGGCTTTATGACTCGATGTATCCGTGTGCGTTTTCGCAAGCACCTCACCTGAAAATGACACGGTGAGTAACATGAGTATCGTAGCCCCAAATCGTCGAATGGGAGTCGATATCATTAGGTCTCCTGGTCGGATTTAGACATTCCAACACCTTATTTTTTTCACAAATTTGAGAGCGGAATCTCAAATCATAACAAAAATAGACTTCCAGAGCACCTAAAGAAATAGTCCAATTCCGAAACTATGTCACCTAAAAGTTGCTCACTAAAACATCATTCCTGAAAAATTGTGTGCGTTATCGCAGATAACTGCTTAATTTTGCGCGGGATCACTCATCCTTTCGCATCACCCTCTCAGAAAGCGCAAAGGGATGAGTTTCTCGACTTTACCTGGTGGCACACTGGTCAAAAATGCCGCGACAGGAAAATGGAATGAAACGCACTGCATTAGCTTTTCTGATGTTACCCGCACTGGCACACGCGGACTGGACATCACCGGGTTTTGGCGCGTTCAGCGCCGAAGGCACCGGAATATTCACCAGCCATGCAAAGCTTGCGAAGGGTACCCGTCCTTTGACGTTGAGTTTTGACAACGCGTGCTGGCAGCCAACAGATGCCATAAAACTCAACGAGATGTTGTCGCTTAAACCCTGCGAAGGTACCCCGCCGCAGTGGCGTCTGTTCCGTGATGGCGATTACCAGATGCGTGTCGATACCCGTTCTGGCACGCCAACCCTGATGCTTGCGATTCAAAGCGTGACGGAACAGCCGGTGGCAAACGTAATCCGTCAGTGTCCAAAATGGGACGGAAAACCGCTAACCCTCGACGTGAGCAGTACCTTCCCTGAAGGCTCAGTGGTGCGCGATTTCTACAGCAAGCAAACCGCGACCGTGCAGCAGGGAAAAATCACACTTCAGCCCGCAGCGAACAGCAACGGTTTGTTGCTGCTGGAGCGTGCCGAAACCGACAAACCTGCCCCTTTTAGCTGGCAAAATGCTGCCGTCTACTTCGTACTGACCGATCGCTACGTTAATGGCGATCCGACGAATGACAACAGCTACGGTCGCCATAAAGACGGAATGCAGGAGATTGGCACGTTCCACGGCGGTGACCTTAAAGGCCTCGCCAGTAAACTCGATTACTTACAGCAACTGGGTGTTAACGCGCTCTGGATAAGCTCCCCGCTGGAACAGATCCACGGCTGGGTGGGCGGCGGTACGAAAGGCGATTTCCCTCACTACGCATACCACGGCTACTACACGCAGGACTGGACAAAGCTTGATGCCAATATGGGCTCGGAAGACGACTTACGTCATCTGATTGATGAAGCCCACAAA
This sequence comes from Enterobacter sp. Li2LvB3, assembly GCF_056156645.1. Taxonomy (NCBI): domain Bacteria; kingdom Pseudomonadati; phylum Pseudomonadota; class Gammaproteobacteria; order Enterobacterales; family Enterobacteriaceae; genus Enterobacter; species Enterobacter sp. Li2LvB3. The sequence continues at coordinate 43,691 of NZ_JBSICG010000004.1, forward strand.
CGCGGTATCCGCATCCTGTTCGATATCGTGATGAACCACACGGGTTATGCCACGCTCGCCGATATGCAGGAATTCCAGTTTGGCGCGTTGTACCTGCAAGGCGACGAGCTGAAAAAGACCCTGGGCGAACACTGGACCGACTGGAAACCGGGCGCCGGCCAGAGCTGGCATAGTTTTAACGACTACATTAATTTCAGTGACAAAGCCGCGTGGGAAAAATGGTGGGGTAAAAAATGGATACGCACCGATATCGGTGATTACGACAGTCCGGGTTATGACGACTTAACCATGTCGCTGGCGTTTTTACCTGACCTGAAAACAGAATCAACCGTCCCTTCCGGCCTGCCAAACTTTTATCAACACAAGCCAGATACGCACGCCAAAGAGATTGCCGGCTATACGCCACGGGATTACCTGACTCACTGGCTCAGCCAGTGGGTACGTGATTACGGCATCGACGGTTTTCGTGTCGACACGGCTAAACATGTCGAACTTGCCGCATGGCAGCAGCTGAAAGACCAGACAAGCGCAGCGTTAAAGGCGTGGAAAGCAGAAAACCCCACCAAAAAGCTCGATGATGCCCCGTTCTGGATGACCGGTGAATCCTGGGGGCACGGGGTTATGCAGAGCGACTATTACCGCCACGGTTTCGATGCAATGATCAACTTCGACTACCAGGAACAGGCGGCGAAAGCGGTGGATTGCCTGGCCGATATCGACTTAACCTGGCAGCAAATGGCCGAAAAGCTCCAGGGATTCAACGTTCTGAGCTACCTCTCTTCACACGATACCCGTCTGTTCCGTGAAGGAGGGCAGCGTGCCGCAGAGCTGCTCCTGCTGGCACCAGGAAGCATACAAATCTACTACGGGGATGAATCCGAACGCCCATTTGGCCCGACAGGATCTGATCCACTTCAGGGAACACGTTCGGATATGAACTGGCAGGATGTCACGGGCAAAGAGGCGTTAACCGTTGCTCACTGGCAGATCCTGGGGCAGTTCCGCGCCCGCCACCCGGCCATTGGCGAAGGCAAGCAAACTACGCTTTCGCTAAAAGAAGGGTACGGTTTTGTACGTGAGCATAATGGCGATAAAGCCATGGTAGTGTGGGCAGGAAATCAGTAACTCCTCACCTTAACCCTCTCCCGAAAGGGTGGGGGTTAAACCAGCAGAACAATCCACCACATAAATACGCCCACACCGGATAAAACAATAAACCCTGTCGTTTCACTCGATTTGCACCCGCCCGGTGCTAGCGTTATGGTTACCCACTTTCATAATAAGCCCGACAGAACACCTGCTATGACGTTTTCACTTTTCGGCGACAAATTTACCCGCCATTCAGGCATTACACGCCTGATGGAGGATCTCAACGACGGGCTGCGCACACCGGGCGCAATCATGCTCGGCGGCGGAAACCCGGCTCAAATCCCGGAGATGAATGAGTATTTCCAGATGCTGCTTGCCAACATGCTGGAAAACGGTAAAGCGACTGATGCGCTTTGCAATTACGATGGCCCTCAGGGTAAAACAGAGCTGCTCACCCTCCTTGCCGATATGCTGCGTGAAGAGCTGGGTTGGGATATCGAGCCACAGAATATTGCACTGACAAACGGCAGTCAGAGTGCATTTTTCTACTTGTTTAACCTCTTTGCAGGACGTCGCGCCGACGGCACCACCAAAAAAGTGCTGTTCCCGCTGGCCCCGGAATACATCGGCTACGCCGATTCCGGCCTCGAAGAAGACCTGTTTGTTTCTGCACGTCCGAATATCGAGCTGCTGCCGGAAGGCCAGTTCAAGTATCACGTCGATTTTGAACACCTGCACATTGGTGAAGAGACGGGCATGATCTGCGTGTCGCGCCCTACCAACCCAACGGGCAACGTGATTACCGATGACGAACTGATGAAGCTCGATGCGCTGGCGAATCAACACGGCATCCCGCTGGTCATTGATAATGCCTACGGCGTGCCTTTCCCTGGCATCATCTTCAGCGAGGCGCGCCCGCTGTGGAACCCGAACATTGTGCTGTGCATGAGCCTTTCCAAGCTCGGCCTGCCGGGTAGCCGCTGCGGTATCATCGTTGCCAACGAAAAAATCATCACCGCCATCACCAATATGAACGGCATTATTAGCCTTTCACCTGGTGGTATCGGCCCGGCGATGATGTGCGAAATGATCAAACGCAACGACCTGCTGCGCCTGTCAAACGACGTGATTAAACCGTTCTATTACCAGCGCGTTCAGGACACGATTGCCATCCTTCGCCGCTATTTACCGGAAGAACGCTGCCTGATCCATAAACCGGAAGGGGCAATATTCCTCTGGCTGTGGTTTAAGGATCTGCCAATTTCGACGGAGCTGCTTTATCAGCGCCTGAAAAAACGCGGCGTCCTGATGGTGCCAGGGGACTACTTCTTCCCGGGTCTGGATAAGCCGTGGCCGCACACGCACCAGTGTATGCGTATGAACTACGTTCCCGATCCGGACAAAATTGAAGCTGGCGTGAAAATTCTCGCAGAAGAGATTGAAATCGCCTGGCGCGAAGGCGGCCAGTAACGCCCTATGCCAGATAACGCAAACGTTCGGCGCGTAATCTGGCGGGATCAACACAGCTCAGCGTGTGAGTCGGGCAAGCAGCAACGCAGGCTGGCCCGTCCGCGCGATGCGCGCACAAATCGCATTTCAGCGCCTGGGCGTGCTCCGCGACCACAGTAACCTGCATCGCCCCAAACGGGCAGGCCACCATACAGCTCTTGCAGCCAATGCAGCGAGACTGCTCCACCCGCCAGACTCCCGCCTCAGAACGAATTGCCTGAGTTGGGCACACATTCGCACAGGGCGCGTCTTCGCACTGATGACACGCTACCGCAGTAGTAAATGCCCCGCCTTTTATCACCCGGATACGCGAAGAAAACGCCACGGCAGTAACAGCTGCGCAATCCTGCGTGTCCTGATGCGAAACCACGCAGGCCACTTCGCAGGTACGACAGCCAATGCACTTTGCCGAATCAGCAACAATAAACCGGTTCATCTCTTCATTCCGCCTGCGCGCTTAAAACCGCAGATTGCCAGAGAGGTGCGCGACAGCGCTTTGATCAAACAGGGGAAAGGAGCCAGATTTGTGGCATTTGCCACCCGATCTGGCTTTTTGCCAGACATTTAGCTGCGCACGGTAAAACCCAGCTCGCGTGAAATCGCCTCTGCGGTTTCACGCAGGGGTTTTAACAGGTTCTTCTCGCCCACTTGCTTCATACGCGAGGTAGAAAGCGATATGGAGATGGCATACGGCACGCGGCCATGAATATCAAAGACCGGCACGGCAATACACGACACGCCCAGTTCATTCTCTTCTTTATCCATCGCCAGGCTGTGTTCGCGAATGTTTGCCAGCTCATCGTACATGGCGCTGAGTTCAGTAATGGTGTTTCGCGTCAGGGGCTGGATCTGCTCCTGATGGCTGTCCCAGTAGCTCGCCACATAATCCTGGTGGCCAAACGCCATGTAGATCTTACCCATTGCAGAACAGTAGAGCGGCATATGCTGGCCAATATAGGCGCGCGTACGCAACATCCCTGTCGTCGGTTCCAGCTTGTAAATCAGAATGGCATGGTCATCTTCCCGGCTGGAGAAGTTCACCGTCTCACCCGTGGCAATGTTCAGCGTCTCAAGATGTGGCGCCGCCACGTGGATGATGTTCAGCGACGACAGCGCCTTTTGTCCGACGGCAATAAATTTGGTAGTCAGGCGATAGCTGCCCGCGGCCGGGGCTGGTGTGACATAGCCGCACGACTGTAAACCCTGTAACAGCCGATGCACGGTGCTCTTATTCAGCCCCGCAAGTTCTGATAAATGCGCCAGCGGACACCCGTTCGGGTAGTTACTGAGGATCTCAATTAGCATCAGGCCGCGAAACAAGCTCTGGCTACCTGCTGGCCTCTCTTTTTCTTGCGTCATTTCGCTCTCTTTCATGCTCATCAAATGGCTCCTTTTTATCGCGCCCTGATGGTAGCGCAAAGTGTGGCTCAGTTCACGATCTCAACAGAAAAAACACAACCAATTGATTTTAATCGATTTTGAAAATCATGAATGTCGTTGATCTGGCAAAAATTGATCGCTATATTTGAAATCAGATTTCGCATAGTGAAATTTAGAGATAAAAAAGCACTCACAGCGCCCCCTAAAAAGAACAGGAGAACAGGGATGAAAGTGACATTCGAAGAGTTGAAAGCGGCATTTAATCGCGTTCTGCTCAATCGCGGCATTAAAGCCGATACCGCAGAGGCATGTGCGGAGATGTTTGCCCGCACCACAGAATCAGGCGTCTATTCACATGGTGTGAATCGCTTCCCACGTTTTATCCAGCAGCTTGATGCAGGCGACATCATTCCTGATGCGCTGCCAAAACGCGTGACCACGCTGGGTGCGATCGAACAGTGGGACGCCCAGCGTTCTATTGGCAACCTGACGGCGAAAAAGATGATGGATCGCGCCACAGAGCTGGCCTCCGACCACGGTATTGGCCTGGTGGCATTGCGTAACGCTAACCACTGGATGCGCGGCGGCAGCTACGGCTGGCAGGCTGCGGAGAAAGGCTATATTGGCATTTGCTGGACTAACTCCATCGCCGTGATGCCTGCGTGGGGATCGAAAGAGTGCTGCATCGGGACAAACCCATTGATCGTCGCAATCCCGTCCAGCCCCATCACCATGGTGGATATGTCGATGTCGATGTTCTCTTACGGGATGCTGGAAGTGAACCGCCTGGCCGGGCGCACACTGCCGGTTGACGGAGGGTTTGACGACGAAGGCAACCTGACCAAAGAACCGGGCGTGATTGAGAAAAACCGCCGCATTCTGCCAATGGGCTACTGGAAAGGTTCTGGCCTGTCTATCGTGCTGGATATGATTGCGACCCTGCTCTCTAACGGCTCCTCTGTGGCGGAAGTCACTCAGGACAACAGCGACGAGTACGGCGTGTCACAGATCTTTATCGCCATTGAGGTCGATAAACTGATCGACGGCCCAACCCGCGATGCCAAACTTCAGCGCATTATGGATTTCATCACCAGTGCCGAGCGCTCAGACGAAAACGTTGCTGTTCGCCTGCCAGGGCATGAATTCACGCGCCTGCTGGAAGAGAACCGTCGTAACGGTATCACCGTTGATGACAGCGTTTGGGCGAAGATCCAGTCGCTGTAAGGAGTGACGCCATGATATTCGGACATATTTCACAGCCAAACCCGTGCCGCCTGCCGCAGGCAATTGAAAAAGCACTCGATTTTCTGCGTAACACAGACTTCACCGCCCTGGAGCCTGGCGTCGTGGAAATTGACGGACGGAACATCTTCGCCCAGGTGCTCGACCTTAAAACGAAGGAACAACACCAAAACCGTCCTGAAGTGCATCGCCGTTACCTGGATATCCAGTTTCTCGCCTGGGGTGAAGAAAAAATAGGTATCGCTATTGATACGGGTAATAACGAAATAAGTGAATCGTTGCTGGAACAACGGGATATTATTTTTTATCACGGCAGTGAAAACGAATCGTTTATTGAAATGACCCCAGGCAATTACGCTATATTTTTCCCGCAGGATGTTCATCGTCCTGCCTGTATTAAAAACAAGGAAACTGCAATTCGTAAAATTGTAGTGAAAGTGGCGATCAGCGAATTACCGTAATTTTCTGATAAATACAGGAACGCGAAATGACCAACACCGGTTTTATTATTGGTGCGTACCCCTGCGCACCCTCGTTTCACCAGAAAGGGGAACAAGAAGAACACACCTTCTGGCGGGAACTTTCCGACACGCCGTACATTCGCGGGCTGGAACAACCCTGTCTTGAAGACCTTCATCCTTATGGCGATGAATGGTTGTTCCGTCATACGCCTGGCGACTGGCAAATCGTGGTCACAGCAGTGATGGAAACCATGCGCCGGCGTGGCACAAACGGTGCCTTTGGCCTGGCCTCCGCAGACGAAGATCAGCGAAAAGCCAGCATCAATTTTTACCGTCATTTGCGCCAAAAGATTGATGCCGCCAATACGCGTTTCCCGGGTAAAGTGATCGCGCTGGAAATGCAGGCCGCCCCACAGGCAGGCAACGCCTCGGTTGAGCAGGCCACTGACGCCTTCGCCCGTTCCATCCGCGAAATCGCCGGATGGGACTGGTCATGCGATCTGGTTCTGGAACACTGCGATGCCATGAACGGCAGCGCGCCACGTAAGGGATTTTTGCCCCTGGAGCAGGTGCTGGACGTCGTGAAAGACACCGATATCAGCGTGTGCATTAACTGGGCGCGTTCGGCCATTGAAGGACGAAATACCACGCGACCTGTTGAGCATGTTCAGGCGGCACTCAAGGCCGGTAAGCTCGGGGCACTGATGTTCTCCGGCACAACAGCAACCGGTGAATACGGTGACTGGCAGGATCTCCATGCGCCGTTTTCTTCGTTCTGCGCCGAAAGTTTAATGACGACTGAACACGCAAAAACACTGTTTACTGCGGCGAGCACCGCAACATTGAAATTCTCCGGTATTAAATTACTGGAAATAAATGCTAATGCTAACGTCAGCCATCGCATCGCCATTTTGCGTGACGGCATTAGCGCTATGAATAAAGCAACGCAATAACAATAAAAATAACATCCCTATATCGGTTACATTAACTGAGACATTAAATATGAACACTTCTTCTAATGCTCTACATGCGGATATTCCACACCAGCGCTGGCTAAGAATTATCCCTCCCATTCTTATCGCCTGCATTATTTCATATATGGACCGTGTGAATATTGCATTTGCGATGCCAGGCGGCATGGACGAGGAGCTGGGTATTTCTGCCACCATGGCAGGCCTGGCGGGTGGCATCTTCTTCCTTGGCTATCTATTCCTCCAGGTGCCTGGCGGCAAAATTGCCGTTCACGGCAGCGGTAAGAAATTCATCGGCTGGTCGCTGGTCGCCTGGGCGGTGCTCTCGGTACTGACGGGTCTGGTCACGAACCAGTATCAGTTGCTGGCGCTACGCTTCTTACTCGGCGTGGCTGAGGGCGGGATGCTGCCTGTCGTGCTCACGATGATCAGTAACTGGTTCCCGGATGCCGAACGTGGTCGGGCAAACGCCATTGTTATCATGTTTGTACCCATCGCCGGGATTATCACCGCGCCGCTGTCGGGCTGGATAATCACCGCACTCGACTGGCGCTGGCTGTTCATCATTGAAGGCCTGCTGTCGATTGTGGTTCTGGTGCTGTGGGCGCTCACCGTCTACGACCGTCCGCAGGAAGCACGCTGGATTTCCGAGGCTGAAAAAAACTACCTGGTACAAACCCTGGCGGCAGAGCAACAAGCGATCGCCGGTAAAGAGGTGAAAAACGCCTCACTGAGCGCCGTGCTTTCCGACAAAACCATGTGGCAGTTAATCGCCCTGAACTTCTTCTACCAGACCGGGATTTACGGTTACACCCTCTGGCTGCCCACCATCCTGAAAGAGCTGACACACACCAGCATCGGCCAGGTGGGGATGCTCGCCGTTCTGCCTTACATCGGTGCTATTGCGGGCATGTTCCTGTTCTCTTCACTCTCTGACCGTACCGGCAAACGCAAACTGTTTGTCTCCCTGCCGCTGATTGGCTTCGCGCTCTGCATGTTCCTTTCTGTGGCGCTAAAAGAGAACACCTGGCTGGCCTACTCCGCTCTGGTCGGCTGCGGCTTCTTCCTGCAATCCGCTGCTGGCGTGTTCTGGACCATTCCGGCGCGTCTGTTCAGTGCCGAAATGGCAGGCGGTGCGCGCGGTGTCATTAACGCCCTGGGCAACCTCGGTGGTTTCTGCGGCCCTTATGCGGTAGGCGTGCTTATCACGCTGTACAGCAAAGACGCAGGGGTTTACTGCCTGGCGGTATCTCTGGCGCTGGCATCGTTGCTGGCCCTGCTGTTACCGGCGAAATGCGATGCCGGATCGGAAACGAATCCCACGGTGAATCCGCATAAACGTGCGGCCTGATGCCCTCACCCAGCCCTCTCCCACCGGGAGAGGGCGCAAGACGAGAGAATCAAAGATGAGTGAAAAAGAGCCCTTCTGGCTGGGTATCGATTGTGGCGGTACTTATCTGAAAGCCGGTTTATACAACAGCCAGGGTAAAGAAGTGTGTATTGAGCGCCGCTCGGTTTCCACCCTCAGCCCGCGCCCTGGCTATGCCGAACGGGATATGCACCAGCTCTGGCAACACTGCCACACAACCGTCGCACTGCTGCTGAAAAACGCCCATGTCAACGGCGAGCAGATCAAAGGTATCGGTATTTCTGCTCAGGGCAAAGGGCTGTTTCTTCTTGATAAACAGGATCAACCGCTGGGCAACGCCATGCTCTCCTCTGACCGTCGGGCACTGGAGATTGTGCAGCACTGGCAGCAGGACGGCATCCCCGAAAAACTCTACCCGCACACGCGCCAGACGCTGTGGACAGGGCATCCGGCATCGCTCCTGCGCTGGGTCAAAGAGAACGAACCGCAGCGTTATCAGCAGATTGGCTGCGTGATGATGGCGCACGACTACCTGCGCTGGTGCCTGACGGGGGTAAAAGGCTGCGAAGAGAGCAACATCTCAGAATCCAACCTCTACAACATGAACACCGGCCAGTACGACCCGCAGCTGACTCGCTGGCTCGGGATTAGCGAAATTGATGGCGCGCTTCCGCCCATTGTCGGGTCAGCAGAAATTTGCGGGGAAATCACCGCTCAGGCAGCCTCGCTTACCGGTCTGGCGGCGGGTACTCCCGTCGTTGGCGGGCTATTTGATGTGGTTTCCACCGCGATCTGCGCCGGATTACATGACGAATACACCCTTAACGCGGTGATGGGAACCTGGGCCGTGACCAGCGGGATCGCCAACGGCATTCGCGATAACGAACCTTTTCCTTATGTGTATGGCCGCTACGTTCATCCGCAGCAGTACATCGTGCACGAAGCCAGTCCTACCTCATCCGGCAACCTGGAATGGCTGACCGCACAATGGGGTGACGTGTCGTTCAGTGAGATTAACCACGCCGTCGCCAGCTTACCGAAAGCGGAAAGCGATGTGTTTTTCCTGCCTTTTCTCTATGGCAGCAACGCCGGTCTGGAGATGACCAGTGGTTTTTACGGAATACAGGCGCTGCACACCCGCGCCCATCTGTTGCAGGCGGTTTACGAAGGCGTGGTCTTTAGCCACATGACCCATCTGAACCGGATGCTCGAACGCTTTACGCAGGTGACGTCACTGCGTGTCACGGGTGGCCCAACCCATTCGGATGTGTGGATGCAAATGCTGGCAGATGTCAGCGGCCTGGCGATAGAGCTGCCGCAGGTTGAAGAGACGGGGTGTTCCGGCGCCGCGCTGGCAGCACTCGTCGGTACGGGCATCTATAGCGATTTTCACGCTGCGCAGCGTGCCCTGCGCCATGACATCCGGATTATTGAACCCGACATGTGCGCCCATGCTGCCTACCAGCGCAAATACCACCGATACCAGTTACTGATTACCGCACTACAGGGCTATCACGCCCGTGTTAAGGAGTTCGACCTATGAGCCGTCCATTATTGCAACTGGCGCTCGACCATACCTCACTTCAGGCTGCGCAGCGCGATGTCGCTTTGCTTGCGGATCATGTCGATATCGTCGAAGCGGGCACCATTCTGTGCCTGACCGAGGGGTTACAGGCCGTGCGCGCACTTCGCGAGCAGTGCCCGGACAAAATCATCGTGGCCGACTGGAAAGTGGCCGATGCCGGAGAAACGCTGGCACAACAGGCGTTTGGCGCTGGCGCCAACTGGATGACCATCATCTGCGCCGCGCCGCTGGCAACCGTTGAAAAAGGCCATGAGGTTGCACAACGCTGCGGCGGTGAAATCCAGATGGAGCTGTTTGGTCACTGGACACTGGACGATGCCCGCGCGTGGTATCGCACAGGCGTACAACAAGCCATCTACCACCGCGGACGCGATGCCCAGGCCAGCGGTCAGCAGTGGGGTAAAGTAGACCTCGCCAGAATGAAAGCGCTGTCCGATATCGGTTTGCAGCTTTCTGTCACCGGCGGGATCACCCCTGCCGACCTGCCGCTGTTTAAGCAAATTAACGTTAAAGCCTTTATCGCCGGGCGCGCGCTGGCAGGTGCAGAAAATCCACCGCAGGTGGCACAGGCATTCCATTCGCAAATCCGCGACATCTGGGGAGAGTAACCATGCGTCAGCATCCGTTAGGTATTTATGAAAAAGCGCTGCCAAAAACGCTCTCCTGGCCAGAGCGCCTGGTTCTGGCAAAAAGCTGCGGGTTCGATTTTGTTGAAATGTCGGTCGATGAAACCGATGAACGCTTATCCCGCCTGGAGTGGAGCACCACGCAGCGCGCGTCTCTGGTAGAAGCCATGCTGGAAACAGGTGTATCGATCCCGTCGATGTGTTTGTCCGCCCACCGCCGCTTCCCGTTTGGCAGCCGCGATGAAACCGCGCGTGAACGCGCTCGCGAGATCATGACCAAAGCCATCAGGCTGGCGCGTGATCTGGGTATCCGCACCATTCAGCTTGCAGGTTATGACGTTTATTACGAAGAGCATGACGAGGGCACGCAACAACGCTTCGCCGAAGGGCTAGCCTGGGCAGTCGAACAAGCCGCTGCCGCTCAGGTGATGCTGGCAGTGGAGATCATGGACACCGCCTTTATGAACTCCATCAGCAAGTGGAAAAAGTGGGACGACATGCTCGCCTCGCCGTGGTTTAGCGTTTACCCGGATGTCGGCAACCTGAGCGCATGGGGTAACGATGTGACCGCCGAGCTGACGCTGGGCATTGACCGTATTGCCGCAATCCACCTGAAAGATACCCAACCCGTCACCGAACAAAGCCCGGGCCAGTTCCGCGATGTGCCGTTTGGCGAAGGGTGCGTTGACTTTGTTGGCGTGTTTAACACGCTGAATCAGCTGAATTATCGCGGGGCATTTCTCATTGAAATGTGGACCGAAAAAGCAAAAGAGCCCGTACTTGAAATTATCCAGGCACGTCGCTGGATTGAAGCCCGTATGCAGGAAGGAGGCATGGCATGTTAGAACAACTCAAAGCCGAAGTGCTGGCGGCAAACCTGGCGCTTCCCGCCCACCAGCTGGTGACATTTACCTGGGGCAACGTTAGCGCAGTCGATCGTGAAAGCGGCCTGATGGTGATCAAACCTTCCGGCGTGGAGTATGACGTGATGACCGCAAAGGATATGGTGGTGGTAGATATCGCCACCGGCGCGGTTGTCGAAGGGAGCAAAAAACCCTCGTCAGACACGCCAACGCATCTTGCGTTGTACCGCCGTTATCCTGAGATTGGCGGCATCGTGCATACCCATTCCCGCCACGCAACCATCTGGTCACAGGCGGGGCAAGATCTACCAGCCTGGGGAACCACTCACGCAGACTACTTCTACGGGGCAATCCCCTGCACGCGTCTGATGACCACAGCAGAAATTGCCGGGGAATATGAGTATCAGACCGGTGAAGTGATCATCAAAACCTTCGAGGAGCGTGACCTTAGCCCGATGCAGATCCCGGCGGTGCTGGTGCATTCCCACGGCCCGTTTGCCTGGGGCAAAGATGCCGCCGATGCCGTACATAACGCCGTGGTCCTGGAAGAGTGCGCCTATATGGGTCTGTTCTCGCGCCAGCTGGCCCCCCAGCTACCGGTGATGCAGCAAGATCTGCTGGACAAACACTACCTGCGCAAGCACGGGGCTAATGCGTATTACGGGCAGTAATTACCCGGAATTAATATGTTCCTTACAATACCGCCGTTTCCAGACGGCGGGTGTTAAGCCCGTGTGCTTAGTGAATATCTGCCGGAAATAGCCCACGTCATTAAACCCGCAGCGGGTTGCCACTTCGGTGAGTGATGCGGAGTCGTTCAGTAACAGTTTTTCTGCCGCCCTGACACGCTGGCGATGAATCGCCTCTGTCAGGGTTAAATGGAAGGTGCGACGAAACACCCGCCCCAGATAGTCGGCATTACAGTGCAATTCCCTGGCAAGTTGCGAAGTGGAGAGGGGTAAATGAAATTGTGTGCGAATGAGCTGTTTCGCCTTCCAGGCCATCGAAGCGCCGGCCTCATCCATTTTGTCTTCATATCCGGAAGAGAGCGAAACCTGCTGTAAAATCAGGAGCAACAAGAGTTCCAGCGCAATGCTGCGCTGTAATTTTTCCTGCTCGCTCAGAAACTGGCGGAACAGTGAAATGACATATTGCGCATCCCTTACGCTGCAATGTTGTTCTATTGCCAGAGGCGGAGCGTTCTGCGCGGCGTTTTCCACTTCAACATTTTCCACTTCAAAGTGCAGCCAGTAGAATTTGAGGTCTGCCGGGAAATCCTCCACGCCAACGTGTCGCCGATTCGGCCAAAGCAATAAGCTCTCTCCGGCCTTCACCTCAAAAAGGGTATTTTCCTCGAGGATCGTTAACGTCCCTTTTTCGACAAAAATAATCTCCCACGACGTCAATTTTCTCGCCGGATGGCGACCCACACCCCGGGAAATGAATAACCCGCCATTTTGTACTTTAATCGGAAGCGCTATGGATAATTCAAGCATCGGTATTCACTATCCCGCTTTTATCGTCGTGAAAATTGAGTTTATTTATTGATTATTAATAAATATTAACTTCTCCGCCCGATCCAACTCACATTTTTGGCATCAGGTCGGAATCGTCATCTTTTTATACTTTTCCCTTCCCTTGTTGGTCTTTCCGTTCAGTGCAGAATGAATGGGGTACCTTGCACAAATACGATAAAAATCGATTACCGAGGAGTTACCTCATGACTTCCACACCGATTACACAATCTGACGTTGCACAACAGGTAATGGATGACCGCCTGTCAGTTCGCGAAAAAATAGGCTATGGCCTGGGTGACGCGGGCGGCACAGTAATTACCTGTCTTATCATGAACTTTCTCACCTTTTTCTATACCGATATCTTTGGTCTGACGCCTGCTCTCGTCGGCACGCTGTTTATTGCACTTCGCGTGTTTGACGCCATCTCCGACCCAGTGATGGGCGTGATTGCTGACCGTACGCAAAGCCGGTGGGGACGCTTTCGCCCCTGGCAGCTGTGGGTGGCGTTACCGATTGGGATCATCGGCGTACTGACCTTCACCGTCCCGGAAGCCAGCATGGGGGTGAAAATCGCCTGGGCATTCGGAACATACTTGCTCCTGTCTGTGGGTTATACCGCCATCAACGTGCCTTACTGCGCGCTGATTAACACCATGACAACGCGCCACAACGAGGTGATCTCCTGCCAGTCCTGGCGCTTTGTGTTGTGCGGCGTTGCCGGGTTTTTAGTGTCCGTCGGCCTGCCGTGGCTGGTATCTGCATTAGGCCAGGGCAATGCCGCAAAGGGTTATCAGCTTGGAGTGGGCGTGCTGTGTGCCATCGCCGTGGTGATGTTCCTGTGCTGCTTCTTCTGGGTGCGTGAGCGAGTACCGCTGGCACTGATGGGCAAATTCACCCTCCGTGAGCATCTGGCTGGCCTGCGTAATAACGACCAGTTGCTGCTGATGCTGGTGATGTCCTTCCTGCTGATTAACGTGTTCAATATTCGCGGCGGCGGATATATGTATTTCATCACCTACGTGCTCCAGGGCAGCACCGCCTACACCTCACTGTTTTTCACCATGGTGACCTTTGCAGCCATTCTCGGGGCGGTGATCGTTAACCCGCTGTCCCGCCGTATTGATACGGTCAAACTCTACTATTACACCAACCTGGTGCTGGCCGTACTCGCGGCGGGAATGTGGTTCCTGCCCGGCGGGCCGAATGACCAGACGCTGTGGCTGATTGTGATCCTGAGCAACGGCGTCATTCTGGGCTTTACGCTGCCGCTGCACTTTTCGCTGATGGCCTTCGCCGATGACTACGGCGAATGGAAAACCGGCGTGCGCTCATCTGGCATGAACTTCGCCTTCAACCTGTTTTTCATCAAGCTGGCGTGGGCCTCCAGCGCCGGGATCATCAGCCTGGTGTTTATCGCCGTGGCCTACCAGCCTGGTGCCGGTAATCAGACACCGGCGTCCCTGCAGGGCATCACCGCCATGGAGACGTTGCTCCCTGCCCTTTTCCATCTGCTGCTGGCTGTCTCTATCCGCTGGTGCAGACTCAACAATCCAATGATGTCGCGCATTTCCACCGATTTGCGCCAGCGTCACGTACAGTCCTGAGGAGAACGAGATGTCCATAATGGAAGCCGACCTGCACACGCTTAAAATTAACGATCCCTTTCTTGGCCAGTATCAGCAGCTGGTGCGCGATGTGGTCATTCCCTACCAGTGGGATGCGCTCAACGATCGCGTGGCAGAAGCCGAGCCAAGCCACGCCATCACCAACTTCCGCATTGCGGCGGGTCTGGAGAAAGGCGAATTCTACGGCATGGTATTTCAGGACAGCGACGTGGCGAAATGGCTTGAAGCCGTGGCGTGGTCACTGTGCCAGAAGCCCGATGCAGAGCTGGAAAAAACCGCCGATGAGGTGATTGAGCTGGTTGCGGCGGCACAATGCGAAGATGGCTATCTCAACACCTATTTCACAGTGAAAGCCCCCGAAGCGCGCTGGTCGAATCTGGCTGAGTGCCACGAGCTTTACTGCGCCGGACATATGATTGAAGCTGGCGTGGCGTATTTTCAGGGGACGGGGAAACGCCGTTTGCTGGAGGTGGTCTGCAAGCTTGCCGATCACATCGATAGTGTATTTGGTCCAGGCGTTAACCAGCTGCACGGTTATCCTGGTCACCCGGAAATTGAACTGGCGCTGATGCGGTTGTACGACGTAACGCAGGAGCCGCGCTACCTGGCGCTGGTGAAATACTTCATTGAAGAACGCGGGGCGCAGCCGCATTTTTACGATATCGAATACGAGAAGCGCGGCAAAACGTCACACTGGAACACCTATGGCCCGGCATGGATGGTGAAAGACAAAGCCTATAGTCAGGCGCATCAGCCACTTGCGGAGCAACAAACGGCAATTGGTCATGCGGTGCGTTTTGTCTATCTGATGGCAGGTATGGCACATCTGGCGCGCCTGAGTCATGACGAAGGCAAGCGCCAGGATTGTTTGCGGTTGTGGAAAAATATGGCCCAGCGTCAGCTCTACATTACCGGTGGGATCGGCTCGCAGAGCAGTGGCGAAGCCTTCAGCAGTGATTACGATCTGCCCAATGACACAGTGTATGCCGAAAGCTGTGCCTCGATTGGCCTGATGATGTTTGCCCGCCGGATGCTGGAGATGGAAGCAGACAGCCAGTACGCCGACGTAATGGAGCGGGCGTTATACAACACGGTATTAGGCGGTATGGCGCTGGACGGGAAGCATTTCTTCTATGTGAATCCACTTGAGGTGCATCCCAGGACGTTGTCGTTCAACCATATCTACGATCACGTGAAGCCGGTTCGCCAGCGCTGGTTTGGCTGCGCGTGTTGCCCACCAAACATCGCTCGTGTGCTGACTTCGCTCGGTCATTACATCTATACCGTTCGTGAGGATGCGCTGTTTATCAACCTGTATGTGGGGAACGACGTTGCTATCCCGGTTGGCGATCGCACGTTACAGCTGCGTATCAGCGGTAACTATCCGTGGCATGAGCAGGTAAAAATCGACATTACCTCTCCGGTGCCGGTGACTCACACGCTGGCTCTGCGCCTGCCGGACTGGTGCGCGACCCCGGACGTTGCCCTGAATGGCGAAGTCATTAAAGGGGAAGTGGCACGGGGTTATCTTTACCTCACCCGCAGCTGGCAGGAGGGAGATACCCTCAAGCTGACACTACCCATGCCGGTTCGCCGTCTGTACGGTAATCCACAGGTACGCCAGCAGGCGGGTAAAGTCGCCCTGCAACGCGGGCCGTTGGTTTATTGTCTGGAAGAGGCCGACAACGGTACGAATCTGCATAACCTCTCCCTGCCAGAGGAGAGCACATTCCGGGTCTTTGAAGGGAAAGGGATATTCGCTCATAAGATGCTGATTCAGGCAGAGGGCATCGGTTGCCATGCAGCAGATTCAGATGCGTTGTGGCAATACGACCGTTCACCGGTGCAGCGTCAGCCTCAGACATTAACCTTTATTCCATGGTTTAGCTGGGCGAACCGCGGTGAAGGGGAAATGCGAATTTGGGTGGATGAGGCGTAGGCAGAAATCATAATCGACGCCAATATATAATACATTCAATGAACTCGGCATTGCCGGGTTCTTTTTTATATACCGTATAAAATAACAATTGTGATCTAAACCGCGGAATCGTTTTTTACATATCAACTATGCCTGTATCCCATTGAATGGGATACGATTTAGTGCTATTCCATTAATACATACAGCAAAAAATAAGGATATACCATGGAATTCACTGAAAGATTAAATTCATTATCAAACAAAATAAAACAACAGATTGAAGTAATTAATACAGAAGAAGCAACAAAAACTGCCTTTGTGATGCCTTTCATCCACAATGTTTTAGGATATGATGTTTTTGACCCGTCCGAGGTCACTCCTGAGTTCGTCTGTGATGTCGGAACTAAAAAAGGGGAAAAAATCGACTACGCCATTATGAAAGATAATGATGTGCAAATATTAATTGAATGTAAAAAGATTGGCGAGCCATTAAATGTAAATCACGCATCTCAGCTTTTTAGATATTTCCATGTTACAAACGCAAGAATATCTATTTTAACCAATGGCCAAAATTATAAATTTTTCACGGACCTTGACGCACCGAATAAAATGGATGAAAAACCATTTTTAGAAATTGATCTTCTTGATATTGATGATAATGTAATACCTGAATTAAAAAAACTGACAAAATCATCCTTCGATCTCGAGTCAATAATCAATGCTGCTGGTGAATTAAAGTATGTGAGTCAGATAAAGAAAATCTTACACTCACAGCTCAATAACCCTGAAGATGATTTTGTAAAATTCTTTGCTTCAAGAGTTTATGATGGAATCTTAACCCAAAAAGTCAGAGATTCTTTTTTAAACCTTACGAAGAAAGCGGCAACCCAATATGTAAATGACCAGGTCAATGAAAGACTTAAATCAGCTATCACAGGAATAACACCATCCGTTGTTGAAGCCCCAGTAGAGCATCAACAGACTGAAGAAGAGAACCAGAAGGATGATAGCGACGTGGTAACCACTCTGGAGGAGCTTGAGGGTTATCATATAGTAAAAGCAATCACCAGAGCGGTATTAGACGCACCACGAATTACTCACAGAGATACCAAAAGTTACTTTGGCATTCTCGTAGATGACAATAATCGTAAGCCGTTATGTCGATTACATTTCAATCGCTCTCAGAAATATATTGGCCTTTTTGATTTAGAGAAAAATGAAACGCGTCATCCAATTGCTTCCATTGATGATATCTACTCCTTTGCCGATATATTGAAAGCCACGGCAGAACTTTATAATTAATATTCACTCAAGGCAGCACTCGACGTGCTGCCTCTGCCAGGAATGCACTCCGGTTGCTGAACTGGGGATGTTCACTGACAAAGGAATCGATCTTCACCAACAAACGACGGGGCATGGTGATATTAATACGCTCAGCCCTGCCGTCAAACTGCTTCATATTGATGTCCACCAGCAGCCACTGCCCACCGATAAAATCAGCTGGAGTTGCTTCAAGATGCGCTTCAACATTCCCAGGCAAAGGTAGCTCTTCTTCGCTTTCAAACAGCGTTTCAAAGTGAGCAGTCAACGCTGCACGAGCGTCCTGAAAAGCATCATCCAGAGAATCCCCTGCAAAAAAACAGCCTGGCACATCAGGAAAAAAGCCACTGGCGCTTCCGTTGAGGTCAGAATGAATATAAGCCGGATAAAACATAACTACTCCTGATATCAATGTTTGATTCCCGCCTGCCGCCAGATTTGCGCGAGAGTTCCAGGTTTAATGTCTTTTTTAGGATGAGGAACGGTTACCAGCCCCTTATATACCGGATGGCGGAACTGATGATGGCTTCCTTTCGTTCTTATGCATTTCCAGCCATGACCGACCAGAATGGTAATGACGTCCGCACTTTTCACATCCTGATCCTTCGATGATTATACACATTATACACACGAAACTTACCGAGTGAGATAACATTAGCGCGGGGATGGTCAGAGTGCAGCAATCTATTGTCAGAACAGGAAGATACGATGAGAAAAGAAAGTGCAATACGCGATGTTACTAAGAAAGATGCGGGGAATATCGCAATAAAAAGCCCGGCGGCGCTGCGCTTGCGCGGGCCTGAAGCCGTATCGTAGGCCGGGTAAGGCGGAGCCGCCACCCGGCAAAACATAGGGCTGACAAACCAGATAAACGCAACAGCACCAGGCAATCAGAGAGGCTGCCACCTTCCGTGGGGACAGTGTTAAGCCATCAGAAACGCCAGGTCACGCCCGTCATCAGCGCGAAACTGTCATCACGGTCGATCATCGGGCTGTTCTTCACATCGTCAGGTAATACGGTGTACACCGCGCTGGCATTCAGGAACAGGCTTTGGGTCAGTTGGTATTTTGCGGCAAGGCCAACGTACGGTGTCCAGCTGTCACCAGCCTTGTATTCATCCAGCACGGTGCGACGGGATTCGTTGCCGGACACGCCGTAGTAGTAATCGTTGTAACTTTCATCGCTATAGAAAACGCCCACTGACGGCGTCAGCGTCAGGCGCTCCATACGAATCGGGCGGAAATAGGACACTTCGCCCATCACGCCACCGCTTTCATCCATCGCATCACCAGAAACGGCGAATTTCAGGCTACCCCAGCTTTCGTGGCGATAGTATGCACCGCCCAGAAATGCCGATGCTTTACGCTCATCAAGGTGTTTCATCTGATGGTCGTCGTTATCATCCGGGTCGAAATGCAGCGGCATCCAGGTTGCCGTCAGGCTCAGTTCATTTTTACCATCTTTCCACACGATCCATCCTCCCGTGGTCTGACGCACATAGAACCGGTCGCCTTCGTAGCTAATTAACGGTACTGCGGTGGTATTTTCGTTATACCCTTTGTAAGGCGATTCATTAAATACAGCCCCCGCCCCTAGTGAAAAATCACCGGCCATCGCGGATGATGATGCAAATAACGTGGCAGCGATGAGTAAATTTTTATTAATAGTCATTCCATGCAATCCATTTAAACGCCAAACAAGCGAGGCGAATAATAATGGTTACAAATTTGCCAATGCAACGCTGCCGTTTATATAATATTATATATAGAATCATATAGATGGGTGCGCATGATGAGTAACCTGCAATTGAAGCCGCGTGAGTTGAAAATTATTTCTGTCATCGCCGCAACGCACAGCATTGGTGATGCTGCCGCCTTATTGGGTATGGCACAGGCCAATGTGAGTAAATATTTATCTGATTTTGAAACCCGCGTTGGACTCAAAGTTTTTGAGCGCACCACCCGCCAGCTGTCACTCACACAGTTCGGAGAGGCGTTGTTACCCTACGTTAATGCTTCGCTGGATAAAAATAGCCAACTCATTAATTTTATTGCTGATTATAAGCATGAAAAACGGGGGAAGGTAACGATCTACGCCCCAACGGGCATCGTCACCTATCTGGCTCGCTATGTTATTCACAAGATTGAAGATCCCGGCGACATTCGTATTTCGCTAAAAACCTATAACCTTGATAGCAACGAATTTTCCGAGGGAGTCTCGTTCCCTGACGATTGCGATATTTTAATCACCTATGCCCAACCGAAAGATGAAAGTTTAGTCGCAAGCATATTAACAAAATATTCCGTTACGGCATTTGCTTCTAAAGAATATTTAAAACTCCACCCTATCAACGGCCCCGATGATTTAATCAATCACTCATGTATATTAATAGACTCGATGCTGGTTGACGATGCTAACATCTGGCGTTTCAGGGCTCACGGCAGTGAAGGTGCGCGCGACTATAAAGTCACCGGGAATTATATTTGTGATAATACCCAGACTGCGCTGGAACTTGCGAGAAATAATCTCGGCATTGTTTTTGCCCCGAAAGAGAGCCTGAGAAAAGAGCTCACTCATGGCATGTTAGTCCCCTGCTTTTCGCATCAGGAGGAGTGGTGGCTCGATCTCACCGCCATATTCCGCAAACGCGAGTACCAGCCCTGGCGCGTGCAATACGTCCTGGACGCCGTACTGAACTGCCTTCGCCAACAAATTGCTCAGGCCGCCACTGGGCGACCTGAGCTGGGTGATTAAAACAGCCCGAGCGGTTTATCAGAGTAGCTGACCAGCAAGCATTTCGTTTGCTGGTAATGTTCCAGCATCATCTTGTGCGTTTCGCGGCCAATCCCCGATTGTTTGTACCCGCCAAACGCCGCATGTGCCGGATAGGCGTGATAACAGTTTGTCCATACGCGGCCAGCCTGAATGCCACGCCCCATCTTATAGGCCAGATTGCCGTTACGGCTCCAGACGCCCGCCCCTAAGCCATATTGCGTGTCGTTGGCGATTTCCAGCGCCTCCTCCATTGTTTTGAAGGTCGTCACCGCCAGCACAGGGCCAAAAATCTCTTCCTGGAAGACACGCATGTTGTTCTTGCCGAACAGAATGGTGGGCTCAAGGTAATAGCCTTCATTGAGGTCACCACCCAGCACCTTACGTCGTCCACCGGTGAGGACATCCGCTCCCTCTTTCTTACCGATATCAATATAGTTGAGGATGGTTTCCAGCTGCCCATGCGACACCTGCGCGCCCATCTGGGTGGCACTATCCAGCGGGTTACCGCTGCGAATAGACTCCACACGGCGGATCGCTCGCTCCATAAAGCGTTCGTAAATGGATTCCTGAACCAGCGCCCGGCTCGGGCAGGTGCACACTTCCCCCTGGTTGAAGGCAAACAGCGCAAAGCCTTCCAGCGCTTTGTCAAAGAAGGCATCTTCTTCATCCATCACATCGGCAAAGAAAATATTCGGGGACTTACCGCCCAGCTCCAGCGTTACCGGGATAATGTTCTGGGTCGCGTATTGCATGATTTGTTGACCCACTTCCGTCGACCCGGTAAAGGCTACTTTGGCGATACGTTTTGACGTCGCCAGATATTCACCAATTTCACCCCCGGCGCCATTCACCACGTTGATCACCCCCGGTGGCAACAGATCACCAATCACTTCCATCAGCAGCAGCACCGACAGCGGGGTTAAGCGCGCAGGTTTGAGCACAACGCAGTTGCCTGCCGCCAGTGCCGGAGCCATCTTCCAGCTGGCCATCAGCAGCGGGAAGTTCCACGGAATAATTTGCCCGACCACCCCCAGCGGCTCGTGGAAATGGTAAGCGACCGTTTCGCTATCCACCTCGCTTATTCCCCCCTCCTGCGCACGGATACAGGACGCAAAATAGCGGAAATGGTCAATGGCCAGCGGGACGTCCGCCGCCATGGTTTCACGAATAGGTTTACCGTTGTCCCAGGTTTCCGCCGTTGCCAGCAGCTCCAGGTTTTGTTCCATTCGATCGGCTATTTTGAACAAAATGGCGGCTCTGTCCTGCACAGAGGTATGCCCCCATTTGTCTTTCACCTTGTGTGCCGCATCCAGCGCCAGATCGATATCTCTTTTCCCGGAACTGGCAATTTCACACAACGGCTGGCCAGTAACTGGGGTCAGATTCGTATAGTACTCACCGTCGGCGGGCGCAACCCAGTCGCCGCCAATAAAGTTGTCATAACGGGGCTTTAACTTGAGGGGGAAACCATACTCGCCAGGCTGAATACGCGATGAGGGAGGATTGTTTGTCATGACCGTCTCCTTGCTGTTGGTGTACAACAAGGGTAGTTCTGGCTGGCGATTTTCTCGCCAGCCCGTGTTGGGTTTACGACAGGGGTCACATCGCGGCGCGGTAAATCGCC
Organism: Enterobacter sp. Li2LvB3; assembly: GCF_056156645.1. Classification (NCBI taxonomy): domain Bacteria; kingdom Pseudomonadati; phylum Pseudomonadota; class Gammaproteobacteria; order Enterobacterales; family Enterobacteriaceae; genus Enterobacter; species Enterobacter sp. Li2LvB3. The sequence continues at coordinate 65,566 of NZ_JBSICG010000004.1, forward strand.
ATGATCTCTTCGTGGGTTGCCTGAACAGGGTTCGTTACCCCACAGGCATCTTTCAGGGCATTAGTTGCCAGCACCGGAATATCCTCCTCTTTGACGTTTAGCTCACGCAGACCCGCCGGGATCTTCACCTGACGCGCCAGGGCGCGAATTTCAACAATGCAGGCCTGCGCGCCCTGGTTGTCGGTCATTTTGCTGACATCCACGCCCATTGCGTTGGCGCAGTCCCGCAGGCGGGCAGCCGCAACCTGCGAGTTAAAGACCTGAACGTGTGGCAGTAACACCGCATTGCAGACGCCGTGCGGCAGATCGTAGAAGCCGCCAAGCTGATGCGCCATCGCATGTACATAACCCAGCGAGGCATTGTTAAAGGCCATTCCAGCAAGGAACTGCGCGTAGGCCATCGCCTCACGCGCCGCCGTATTGCCGCCATCTTCAACGGCATGAACAAGGTTTTCGGCGATCATGGTGATCGCTTTCAACGCGCAGGCATCTGTGATGGGGGTTGCGGCAACGGAAACATAAGCTTCAATCGCGTGGGTCAGGGCATCCATACCTGTCGCCGCCGTCAGTGAGGCCGGCATTCCCGCCATCAGCGATGAGTCGTTAACAGAAAGCACCGGGGTAACGTGTTTATCGACAATCGCCATTTTAATATGGCGTGCCTCATCGGTAATAATACAAAAACGCGTCATTTCAGAGGCCGTACCCGCCGTGGTATTAATGGCCACCATCGGCAATTGCGGTTTTGCAGAACGATCCACGCCTTCATAATCGCGAATATCGCCGCCATTAGCGGCCACCAGCGCAATACCTTTTGCGCAGTCGTGCGGCGAGCCACCACCGAGAGAAATAACGCAGTCGCAGTTATTTTCCTTTAATATTTTAAGACCAGCGGCCACATTTCCCGTGGTGGGATTAGGGTGTGTCCCGTCATAAATTACGCTGGCAATATTTCGTTCTTTCAGCGCGTTCTGAATATCCGCCGCCATACCCAGTTTGCTGAGCATGGCATCAGTCACAATCAACGCACGACGCCAGCCGTAGTCGCGCATGGTATCCATTGCGCTACCCAATGATTCAGAACCAATAATATTCACAGAAGGAATATAAAATACGGATGCAGCCATGATATTTCCTCGAAGAGATAAAAAGTATCGGCAGCATACGGAAAAGATTATTTGAAAAACATGATCAATAACCTGTTTTGCGTGCACATTCGCAGGTTTAATAAATTTAAACCTGCGAATGTGTTAATTAATATATATATCCATTTCGATCTATTCTATTTCTGTATTAATTCCTGGTTTTGTTTCAGGAAATAATAATGAATCACGTAATAAATGATCGTTACCACGACGACGGGTAAAACCAATGCGGTTGAAATATTCCAGGATCTGAATGGCCAGCTTGCGCCCCACGTTCAGCCGATCGCGGAAATCAGCCGCACAGGTTGAACCTCGCTCCTGATCCAGTTCGCGGATCAGATTCGCGAACGCCACAATGCGATCGTTACGGTAATAACGATCTTTCACGATCGCCACAATCAGCCCCTGCTGAGCCGCATGGCGCAATACCTGGCGCATCAGTGTTTCATCGGTATTAGTGTGATGGGCTAAATCGCGCACCCACCAGGGTTCATCTGCAAACAGTGGGGCAACTTTCTGCCACGCCGCCTGCTGTTCGGCCGTAAAGCCCGCTTTATGATCCGGCAGATGCAGCCAGCCGTGATGGCTGTTGATCACTCCGCTTTCACGCATTTTTTCAATCAGTAACAGCACCAGCGCGTCGTCTTCCATTGGCAACGCCATGCGCCGTAAACGCTCGCGGCCCGGGCCGGGTTCGTCCTGATGCTGTTCATGATACGTGGCGAGCGTGCTCAGCACCTTACGTTGCCAGCGCGCCGCAATCGGCGCATTTAACAAGCTGTTTCCGGCCTGAATAAAGCCCGGCTCTTGCGTCAGCTGACGCAGCCCCTCGCCGCTAAGCTGGCGAGTCCAGGCAAAATCTGCCAGATTTACGGCGCCACGGTCAAGATGCACGGCCAGCGCGTCAGCATCCCCTTTTGCTTGCGCCAGTGTCGCAATCCATTGCAGATATTCTGGCTTACGTTTCCCACGGCGTGGCGGATTCAGTGTTACCACGCGCGCCCCGGCAAGCGTGGTTTTAGCAGAAATGTCCCGCAGCACCAGCCTGTCGTTATCCGCCAGCCACAACGGAGTATCAAACACCAGTTCAGCCAGGTCGTTTTCCAGTAGTGATACGCGCCCGGTCACGTGGCTGGCCGCATGGTGGATATGCAGCGGTTGCCACTGAGTCAGCGGTGAGTGCGTCTGAAGCGCGACAATGACGCGTTCCGACGGTGCTGGCGGCGCATCAGAGAGCAGCCAGTCACCACGTTTCAGCTGTTCTTTTTCGGCATCACCCGCGATATTCAGTGCGATGCGTTGCCCGGCATGAGCATGTTCAACCGGTTGATTTTGCGCGTGAAGAGCACGCACACGCATTGGCTTGTTAACGCCTGTCAGCCATAAGGTATCGCCCACGCTGACTTCACCGCTCAGCGCAGTCCCCGTCACCACCAGACCCGCGCCTTTCACGGTGAATGCGCGGTCGAGCGCCAGACGAAAACGGTGATGGCTGGCCTGCTCGCGGGATGCGAGGTGTTGCAGGTGGTCACGCAGAGCATCAATCCCGCGCCCCTGGGTGGCGATCGTCACAAATAGCGAGGCATCGGCAAAACCGTATTCACGCAGGGTGGCCTGCACTTCTTCGCGCACAGCATCGACGCGTGCATCATCAACGCGGTCGGCTTTCGTCAGCGCAACCGTCAGTTGCGGGTTTCCGGTCAATTGCAGGATCGCCAGGTGTTCGCGCGTTTGTGCCATCACGCCGTCATCGCACGCCACCACCAGCAGCGCATGGTCAATACCACCCACGCCCGCCAGCATGTTGGAAAGAAACTTTTCATGGCCAGGCACATCAATAAAGCCCAGCACTCGGCCATCGGGCTGCGGCCAGTAGGCATAACCCAAATCGATGGTCATCCCACGTTTTTTCTCTTCAGGCAGACGATCGGCATTTACGCCCGTAATGGCCTGCAATAAGGTGGTTTTGCCGTGGTCAACGTGACCGGCGGTGGCAATAATCATTTCGACATCATCTCCAGAAACCGCTCTTCATCTTCAAGACAGCGTAGATCCAGCCACATTCGGCCATCATAAATACGTCCAATTATCGGCACAGGTAAGGCGCGTAACCGTGCAGAAAGCGCCTCAAGCTGGCTGCCTCTCCCGTCGCGTGGGGTGAACGTGAGCGCTGCGCTGGGCAACCTGTCTACCGGTAGCGAACCACTGCCAATCTGGGACTGACAGGATTCTACACGCACGTCAAAATCGGTGTAATGCTGCGCAACGTGTGCCAGCAGCAGCTCTCCCTGAGCACGAATCGAAGCAGCATCTCGCGTCAGCATCCGCAGGGTCGGCAGGCGTTCGGCCAGCTTCTCCGGGTGGAGGTAGAGCCGCAGCGTTGCTTCCAGCGCTGAGAGCGTCATTTTATCCGCGCGCAGCGCCCGCTTCAGCGGATGTTGCTGTAGAAGGGAAATCAGTTCGCGCTGACCAACAATAATCCCCGCCTGCGGCCCGCCCAGCAATTTGTCGCCGGAAAAACTCACCAGGCTGACGCCCGCGGCGATCATCTCCTGCGGCATAGGCTCTTTTGGCAGGCCGTACTGGCTCAAATCCACCAGCGAACCGCTGCCGAGATCCGCCACCACCGGCACGTTTAGCTCGCGCCCAATCTCCGCAAGTTCGGCTTCTTCAACTGTGTGGGTAAAGCCTTCGATATGGTAGTTGCTGGTATGCACTTTCATCAGCAACGCTGTGTTTTCATTCACTGCCGCGCGATAGTCCTTCGCGTGGGTACGGTTGGTGGTGCCCACTTCATGCAATGTACACCCGGCCTGACGCATCACATCCGGGATGCGGAACGCACCGCCAATCTCGACCAGTTCACCGCGCGATACGACCACCTCTTTACCGTTTGCTATCGCCGCCAGCATCAGTAGCACTGCCGCCGCGTTGTTATTCACAATACAGGCATCTTCCGCGCCGGTGAGCTGGCAAAGTAAGTCCGCGAGCGCTCTGTCCCGATGCCCACGCCCGGCGCCGTCGAGATCATACTCCAGCGTGACGGGCGAGCGCATGGCCTGCGCCACCGCACTGACGGCCTCTTCAGCCTGCTGGGCGCGTCCCAGATTGGTATGCAAAACCGTCCCCGTCAGATTAATGACCGGTCGCAACGTGTTTTGTGTATTCGCTGCCAGCCGCTGTTCAACTTCCTGCCCCCAGTGTGCAGCCCAGTCTGGCAACGCATTTTCGGCCAGAATGTGTTCCCGGGCCTCTTCCTGTAACGTGCGCAGCATATCGACCGTTGCGCGATGGCCGAACATTTCCAGTACGACCAGGAAGTGGGGATCACGAAGCAGACGATCGGTTGCGGGGATGTGGCTGTAGAGAGAGCGTTGAGTAGTCATGAAAGCGCCTGGCAATGGATTATCATCCCCCCTCCCGACGGGAGAGGGAGTCGATGTGAAGAGGGATTGTACAACCTCCTGAACCGAAGTGTTATAACCCGAATCAAGCCTTAGGCGGTTCAGTCTGGGCAAAACTCTCGCGCTGGAACAGTGTTTCGGCAAGCTTAACCAGCAACGGGCGCTCCACACACCAGCCCGGAGAAACCCGGCGAAAATTGAGATAACCGATGGCGCAGGCAATGGCTATTGTCGCCAGGTTCAGGCTATCACTCTGGATGATGCCATCCCGGATTAACTGCTCGCACATATCCAGGCTACGGCTGATTTTTTCACGCTGACGCACCAGTTCCGCTTCCGATTGCTGTGCGGCGGGTCTTGCCTGTTCGCGCACGGAAGCCAGTGCCGCGTCCATAATACCATCAGCCAGGGCTTCAATCTGTTTCACCGCCAGTGCCGCTTTAGCATCGGCCGGGAGCATGGCTGGTGCGACACCCAGCAGTTCGATGTATTGCGCAATAATAGGGGAATCAAACCAGCATTCGCCATCATCGGTTACCAGCGCCGGGACTTTCCCTAGCGGGTTGAACCGGGCAACGCCATTTTCCGCGTTGTAGGGCTGTTCATTGACGAATTCAAATTCAATCCCTTTCTCCAGCAGGAGAACTGAGATTTTACGCACGAAGGGACTGGTATAGCTGCCGATAAGTTTCATTGCCTGATCCTGAATGCCCACAAAGAGGTCAGTATGGATCAAGCAATGAAAAAAGGCAGGTATGCGTATCGCATTCCTGCCCCGGAAGGATTAATGATCGAGGTAGAGGTAGTGCATCCAGCTGGTCATACGCAGCAGCACTTTACGCATTACGGAAACGTGCGAGAAGTGGTCGGAATAGACCGCAACCTGAGCATAAATACCGTCTGGTAATGCATCGACATCAGCATTCGGGTCAAGCTCAATCGTACCCAGTACGCCGTCCGTACCCGGAACGACCGTCAGCGATTGCAACGCTCCCTGGGCCTGATAAGAACCACCCGGCACCACTGGCAGGATGCTTGTGAGTTTACCGGAGAACACCTGTCCTGGCAGTGCATTGAATACCACTTCAGCTTCATCACCCGGTTTCAGACGCAGTAAGGAGTTCTGACGGAACTGAGCAACAATCTGGCGTTTCTGTTCAGGAATAAACACCATCACCGGACGCAGTGGCAGCGCGGCTGCGTATGTCCCAGGGCGAATCAGCACCTGCGTGATATATCCATTACTTGGCGCACGGACGACAGTCTGATCGAGGTTGTATTTGGCCTCAGCCAGTTGCGCACGCAGGGACGCCACCTGCGATTGTTCACCGTTAACCATGCTGTCTAACTGGCTTTGGATCTGCGTCTGTTCAGCCACTGAGCCTTTTACCAGCGCATCCTGTGCCAGATAGTTCTGGCGTGCGTTATCGATATCGCTTTCAGAGAATGGGTTAACCTTCGCCTGGCTGCCTTTCAGGTAACGCTGATAATCTTTATACAGGCGGTCACGCTCAGCAGACACACGCGTGGTATTGGCTACTGCTTCCGAAAGCTGCGCTTTCAGGTTGTCGATATTGTGCGTGGCGGTCACCAGGTCAGCTTGCAGTCTGTCGACGCGCGCCTGGTAGCGGCCCGGATCCAGTTTAAATAACACTTCGCCTTTTTTAATAAGCTGGTTATTTTTATTTGTGACTTCGCTAACCACACCCGTAACCTGCGGTGTAATCGGAATCGAAATAACCGCTTTTTGCGCCGTAAAAGTATACGGGTGGTTATAGTTCATTAATAAGATGAGTCCCGCAACAATAAACACCCCACCTAATGTCGCGGTGGCGAGCGTCCACTGGTTTACAGGAATACGGAATATTTTAAAGATAGCCCAGGCAAAAGCCACATAGGTTAAAATAATCAACAGATCCATGATCAGTGCTCCGACGTATTCTTATCTGCTGGCGCTTGAGCAGCAGCCAGTTTTTGTTCTAGTTCGGCCACACGTTTGGACAGAGCATCCATGCCGGGGACCTCATCAGGCTTTGTGATATGATTCTGCATACCCCAGCCACGCTCCTCCTGGTACAGCGTTGCCCAAATCCACAAAAACGGCCAAATGGCATGGAGAGTAAACAGGCTTATCCACCCGGCTGTATGGATTGCATCAGCATGGGGGTGGTTGCGTTTTTTAGCCATATTATAAGGAATATCATGAATGGCGATGATCCCGTAAAACAGAACCAGGAACACGAAAATTAATACGCCCAGCGCAAAGTAGTTGAGAAACATATTTCCCTCACTCAGACAACGAAAACTCATTAAATAAATTAAATAATAAGCACGCAAATTAATTCAATTTAAGCGCAATAACGTGCACTTATTTTTCAGAGCCGCAGAGTATGGTTTTTTATTACATCTCCATGCAAGTTTATAAGCGTGTCAAAATATATCCTGAATAATAATAGACTTAACCTTACATATGAGAGTACTCCAGGTTTTCACTTTTCGCCATAACACACTCACACATGTGTAGTTTTTGCTTTTGATGCTGTTTGATTACATCCTGGCTGTGAACTGCAAAACAGAGTTTGTCGTTGATCACATCCAGAGAAATCTGCATGAAAATTTTTTGTGAATTCAGTCACGTTATAGAAACAAACAGGTGACCACTAAATGTGATACGCATCACAAAATACTGTGGTTTTTACGCCATTTACCCGCATTGACTTTTTTTTGCACATCACTTTTGTGATGCAGATCACCTCATTAAATACCACACCCCCTACATTTACGTGACTCAGATCACACAAAATTTCACCGTCTGGACAGTTGAACGATTCAGTGCCAGATTTCACAGCATGAACAGGGCCCGGCTACCTCTACCGCCGTACATTAACGATAAACCTCGGGCCGCAAGCCTAAGCGTAAACATAAGAAGGGGTGTTTTATGTCATCCGATTTCAAGATCAAAGTACAAAGCTTTGGTCGTTTCCTCAGCAACATGGTGATGCCAAACATCGGCGCGTTTATCGCGTGGGGTATCATCACTGCATTGTTCATTCCGACAGGGTGGTTGCCTAACGAAACGCTGGCGAAACTTGTTGGCCCAATGATTACTTACCTGCTGCCGCTGCTCATCGGTTTTACCGGTGGTCGTCTGGTGGGCGGTGACCGTGGTGGTGTGGTTGGTGCCATTACCACAATGGGTGTGATTGTCGGTGCGGATATGCCGATGTTCCTGGGTGCGATGATTGCCGGTCCTCTGGGCGGCTGGGCAATTAAGCACTTTGATAACTGGGTAGACGGTAAGATTCGTTCCGGCTTTGAAATGCTGGTGAACAACTTCTCTGCTGGCATCATCGGTATGATCCTGGCGATTCTGGCGTTCCTCGGCATTGGCCCGGCTGTTGAAGTGCTGTCCAAAATTCTGGCAGCAGGCGTTAACTTCATGGTTGCGCACGACATGCTGCCGCTGGCGTCTATCTTTGTAGAACCAGCGAAAATCCTGTTCCTTAACAACGCCATCAACCACGGTATCTTCTCACCGCTGGGTATTCAGCAGTCTCATGAACTTGGCAAGTCCATCTTCTTCCTGATTGAAGCGAACCCAGGCCCGGGTATGGGTGTTCTGCTGGCATACATCTTCTTTGGTCGCGGCAGCGCAAAACAGTCTGCGGGCGGTGCAGCTATCATTCACTTCCTGGGTGGTATCCACGAAATTTACTTCCCGTACGTGCTGATGAACCCACGTCTGATCCTGGCCGTTATTCTCGGCGGTATGACTGGCGTGTTCACTCTGAGCGTGCTGGGCGGTGGTCTGGTTTCTCCTGCCTCTCCGGGCTCTATCCTTGCCGTGCTGGCGATGACGCCAAAAGGTGCTTACTTCGCTAACATCGCTGCTATCTGTGCGGCAATGGCGGTCTCCTTCGTTGTCTCTTCTATCCTGCTGAAAACCAGTAAAGTGAAAGAAGACGACGATATCGAAGCAGCAACTCGTCGTATGCACGACATGAAAGCGGAATCCAAAGGCGCTACTCCGCTGGCCGCAGGTGATGTGTCTAACGACCTGAGCCACGTACGTAAAATCATCGTTGCCTGCGACGCCGGTATGGGCTCCAGCGCAATGGGTGCAGGCGTGCTGCGTAAGAAAGTACAGGATGCAGGTCTGAGCAATATCTCTGTGACCAACAGCGCGATTAACAGCCTGCCACCGGATGTTGACCTGGTTATCACGCACCGCGATCTGACCGAACGTGCTATGCGTCAGGTTCCACAGGCGCAGCACATTTCGCTGACCAACTTCCTCGACAGCGGCCTGTACACCAACCTGACTGAGCGTCTGGTTGCGGCGCAACGCCACGAAGACAACGAAGTGAAAGTTCGCGATAGCCTGAAAGACAGTTTCGATGCGAACGACAGCCACCTGTTCAAACTGGGTGCGGAAAACATCTTCCTGGGTCGTACTGCGACCCACAAAGAAGAAGCGATTCGCTTTGCGGGTGAGCAACTGGTGAAAGGCGGTTACGTTCAGCCTGAGTATGTTGACGCAATGCTGGAACGTGAAAAACTGACCCCAACCTACCTGGGTGAATCCATCGCGGTTCCGCACGGTACGGTTGAAGCGAAAGACCGCGTGCTGAAAACCGGTGTTGTGTTCTGTCAGTATCCACAGGGTGTTCGCTTCGGTGAAGAAGAAGACGACATTGCCCGTCTGGTGATTGGTATCGCCGCTCGCAACAACGAGCACATTCAGGTGATTACCAGCCTGACCAACGCCCTGGATGACGAATCGGTCATCGAGCGTCTGGCCAGCACCACCAGCGTGGAAGAAGTACTGGCGCTGCTGAATAAGTAATATCGTTCTCTTCCCTCTCCCCACTGGGGAGAGGGCTAGGGTGAGGGGAAAGTTATGCGGTTCCTCACCCCAGCCCTCTCGGGTAAAAACATTAATGAAGGTTAACACTATGAAAGCATTACATTTTGGCGCAGGTAATATTGGTCGTGGCTTTATCGGCAAATTGCTGGCCGACGCGGGCATTACGCTGACATTCGCCGATGTGAACCAGGTGGTACTAGACGCCCTGAATGCCCGTCATAGCTATCAGGTTCACGTGGTGGGAGAAAACGAGCAAGTCGAAACCGTTTCTGGCGTGAATGCGGTAAGCAGCATCGGTGATGACGTGGTTGATCTGATCGCAAGCGTTGACCTGGTGACGACTGCGGTCGGCCCGGTTGTGCTTGAGCGTATCGCCCCTGCGGTGGCAAAAGGCCTGGCGAAACGTAAAGCTCAGGGCATTGATACCCCACTGAACATCATCGCCTGTGAAAACATGGTGCGTGGCACCACGCAGCTGAAAGGTCACGTCCTGGCTGCCGTCGCCGACGAAGATAAAGCCTGGGTTGAAGCACACGTCGGCTTTGTCGATTCCGCCGTCGACCGTATCGTTCCGCCGTCTGAATCCGCCACCAACGACCCGCTGGAAGTGACCGTTGAAACTTTCAGCGAATGGATTGTCGATAAAACACAGTTTAAAGGCGCGCTGCCAACCATCCCGGGGATGGAATTAACTGATAACCTGATGGCATTTGTCGAACGTAAACTCTTCACGCTGAACACCGGTCATGCTATAACCGCGTACCTCGGAAAATTGGCCGGTCATCAGACCATCCGTGACGCGATTCTCGATGAGAAAATCCGCGCTGTGGTAAAAGGTGCAATGGAAGAGAGCGGCGCGGTGCTGATCAAACGCTACGGTTTTGATGCTGAAAAACATGCAGCATACATCCAGAAAATCCTCGGTCGTTTTGAAAATCCGTATTTGAAAGATGACGTTGAGCGCGTTGGCCGTCAGCCACTGCGCAAACTGAGCGCGGGCGACCGTCTGATTAAGCCACTGCTGGGCACGCTGGAATACGGTCTGCCGCACGCCAACCTGGTGAAAGGGATTGCCGCTGCCATGCATTACCGCAGCGAGCAAGATCCACAGGCGCTTGAGCTGGCGAAATTGATTGGCGATGAAGGCCCGCAAGCTGCGCTGGCGCAGGTTTCTGGCCTGGATGCCAACAGCAACGTGGTTGTGGAGGCGATTAACGCTTATAACGCAACCAAATGATGCAGAATGCGGCGCAGGTTATCCTGCGCCCAGATAACAGATTGTCAGATATGCAGGCAATAATGGAACAAACCCAGGCCTTTGAAAATCGTGTGCTTGAGCGTCTGAATGCTGGCAAAACCGTACGAAGCTTCCTGATTGCCGCCGTCGAGCTATTGACCGAGGCGGTGAATATCCTGGTGCTTCAGGTGTTTCGCAAAGACGACTACGCGGTAAAATATGCTGTAGAACCGTTACTGGACGGAGACGGACCGCTGGGCGATTTATCCGTGCGCCTGAAGCTGATTTACGGCCTTGGCGTGCTCAGCAGGCCAGAGTATGAAGACGCTGAGCTGTTGATGGCGCTTCGTGAAGAGCTCAATCATGACGGTAACGAGTACACCTTCACCGATGATGAAATTCTGGGACCCTTCGGTGAGTTGCACTGCGTCACCGCGTTGCCTCCCGCACCTCATTTTGATAACAGTGATCCTGAGCTGTATGCTATGCAAAAGCTTCGTTATCAACAGGTTGTCCGTTCTACAATGGTGCTTTCCCTGACTGAGCTGATTTCCCGAATCAGCTTAAAAAAAGCGTTTCAGAAGTAAGCCTGCGCACATTGGTGTATCCTTCCCTGTAAATCCCCCGTTTTTAGAGTCATTTGTGATGAAAGAAGTCGAAAAGAACGAAATTAAACGCCTTAGCGATCGTCTGGATCTGATCCGCCACCAGCAGGCCGATCTCTCTTTGGTTGATGCCGCTGAGAAATACGCTGAGCTGGAAAAAGAGATCGCCACGCTGGAAACCGAAATCGAACGTCTGCGTGAAGTCAAAGGCCAGAAGCTGAGCAAAGAAGCGCAAAAGCTGATGGACATGCCGCACCGTCGCGCGATCACCAAAAAAGAACAGGCCGATATGGGCAAGCTGAAGAAAAGCGTGCGTGGCCTGGTCGTCGTACACCCGATGACGGAACTCGGCCGCGAAATGGGCCTGAAAGAGATGACGGGTTTTTGTAAGACCGCGTTCTGATTTCGTGCCGGGTGGCGCTGCGCTTACCCGGCCTACTTCCCTTTCCAGCCATAATTGGCCCAACCAATTAATCAAACATCCCTTCCCTGGTTCACAATTCCATAATCTTTACTCACAAAACCATTGCTCATCGATAACATCTGATTAACCATTCATTGTCATTCACCCTACATCACACTATTGGCAGGACCACTTTTACACAGTTTGTGACGCAGAGATGAGCGGAGACTCACCCGCATTGCTAGCTGTGTGGTCCTCAGGAGACCTGCATGAGCCTCTGGCAACAAAACTACGATCCGGCCGGGAATATCTGGCTTTCAAGCCTGATCGCATCGCTACCGATTCTGTTCTTCTTCTTTGCGCTGATTAAGCTCAAGCTGAAGGGTTACCTCGCCGCGACGTATACCGTTGCCATCGCCCTGATGGTGGCGCTGCTTTTCTACAAAATGCCGGTCGATCGCGCGCTGGCCTCCGTCGTCTACGGTTTCTTCTACGGCCTGTGGCCAATAGCGTGGATCATTATTGCCGCAGTCTTTGTCTATAAAATCTCGGTGAAAACCGGGCAGTTTGACATCATCCGGTCGTCGATTCTCTCGATCACCCCGGACCAGCGCTTGCAGATGCTGATTGTCGGTTTCTCCTTCGGCGCATTCCTTGAAGGGGCAGCCGGTTTTGGCGCACCTGTTGCGATCACGGCGGCACTGCTGGTTGGTCTTGGTTTTAATCCACTTTATGCCGCGGGCCTGTGCCTGATCGTTAACACTGCGCCGGTGGCGTTTGGCGCGATGGGTATCCCGATTCTGGTTGCCGGGCAAGTCACCGGGCTGGACAGCTTCGAAATCGGCCAGATGGTTGGCCGCCAGCTGCCGTTCCTGACCATCATCGTGCTGTTCTGGATCATGGCGATTATGGACGGCTGGCGTGGTGTGAAAGAAACCTGGCCTGCGGTAATGGTGGCGGGTGGTTCATTCGCCATTGCTCAGTTCCTCAGCTCAAACCTCCTCGGCCCGGAACTGCCGGACATTATCTCTTCCCTGGTTTCGCTGGTTTGTCTGACGCTGTTCCTCAAACGCTGGCAGCCAGTACGCATCTTCCGCTTTGCGGATATGGGTGCCTCGCAGGTTGATCAAACACTGGCGCGCACCGGATATACCGCGGGCCAGGTGATCCGCGCGTGGTCGCCGTTCCTGTTCCTGACCGCAACCGTCACGCTATGGAGCGTGCCGCCGTTTAAAGCGTTGTTTGCCCCGGGCGGTGCGCTGTACGACATGGTGATTAACATCTCCGTACCGTTCCTCGACAAAATGGTCGCCCGGATGCCGCCAGTTGTTCACGCCGCAACGCCCTATGCTGCGGTATACAAGTTCGACTGGTTCTCTGCGACCGGCACGGCGATCCTGTTTGCAGCTATCCTTTCTGTTGTGTGGCTGCGCATGAAGCCATCCGCAGCTATACAGACCTTTGCAACCACCATTAAAGAGCTGGCGCTGCCGATTTACTCCATTGGTATGGTGCTGGCATTCGCGTTCATCTCGAACTATTCCGGCCTGTCATCTACGCTGGCGCTGGCTCTGGCGCATACCAGCCACGCCTTCACCTTCTTCTCGCCGTTCCTTGGCTGGCTGGGGGTATTCCTGACAGGTTCAGATACGTCGTCTAACGCCCTCTTCGCCGCGCTTCAGGCAACTGCCGCGCAGCAAATCGGCGTCTCGGACGTACTGCTGGTTGCAGCGAATACAACGGGCGGCGTCACCGGAAAGATGATCTCCCCGCAATCCATCGCTATTGCCTGTGCTGCGGTGGGCCTGGTGGGTAAAGAGTCGGATCTGTTCCGCTTTACCGTCAAACACAGCCTGATATTTACCTGCATGGTCGGTGTGATAACCACCCTTCAGGCTTATGTCTTAACCTGGATGATTCCATGATAGTGATGCCCAGACGCCTGTCCGACGAGATTGCTTCTCGCGTGCGGGCGCTGATTGAAGAACAACAGCTTGAAGCGGGCATGAAATTGCCCGCCGAGCGCCAGCTTGCCGCCCAGCTTGGGGTATCGCGTAATTCACTGCGCGAAGCGCTGGCGACGCTGGTTAATGACGGCGTGCTACTGAGCCGTCGTGGCGGCGGCACCTTTGTACGCTGGCAGCACGATGACTGGTCTGAGCAAAACATTGTTCAGCCCCTCAAAACGCTGATGGCAAACGACCCTGACTACAGCTTTGACATCCTCGAAGCCCGACACGCCATCGAAACCAGCACCGCCTGGCATGCGGCAATGCGGGCCACAGAAGCCGATAAAGAGAAACTGCGGGCCTGTTTTGAGGCAACCCAAAGCAGCGACCCCGATATCGCTTCGCAGGCTGATGTCCGTTTTCATCTGGCGATTGCCGAGGCTTCACATAACGTGGTGCTGCTCCAGACCATGCGCGGTTTCTTCGACCTGCTGCAATCCTCCGTCAAGCAGAGCCGCCAGCGCATGTATCTGGTACCGCCAGTGTTTGCTCAACTGACCGAGCAGCACGAGGCGGTGCTTAACGCCATTCTGGCCGGTGATGCCGATGCCGCGCGCAAAGCGATGATGGCGCATCTGGGCTTTGTGCACACCACCATTAAACAATTCGATGAAGATCAGGCCCGACAGGCGCGCATTACCCGTCTGCCTGGCGACAACGATATTTCCAGGGAGAACAAAGCATGATTATTTCAGCAGCCAGTGACTATCGCGCCGCGGCACAACGCATTTTACCGCCATTCCTGTTCCACTATATCGACGGCGGAGCGTATGCAGAGCACACACTGCGTCGTAACGTAGCAGATCTGTCAGAAGTGGCTCTGCGCCAGCGCGTGCTGAAAAATATGTCTGACCTGAGCCTTGAGACGAAGCTGTTTAATGAAACGCTCTCAATGCCTGTTGCGCTCGCCCCTGTCGGCCTGTGTGGCATGTACGCCCGTCGCGGCGAAGTACAGGCGGCCGCAGCGGCAGATGCCAAAGGCATCCCGTTTACGCTCTCCACCGTGTCTGTCTGCCCGATTGAAGAAGTCGCTCCAACCCTTCAGCGCCCGATGTGGTTCCAGCTGTACGTTCTGCGCGATCGCGGGTTTATGCGTAATGCGCTGGAGCGCGCCAAAGCCGCAGGCTGTTCGACGCTGGTCTTTACCGTCGATATGCCAACGCCGGGGGCGCGCTACCGCGATGCGCATTCCGGGATGAGTGGCCCGAATGCCGCCCTGCGTCGCTACTGGCAGGCTGTCACTCACCCGCAGTGGGCGTGGGACGTTGGTCTGAACGGTCGTCCGCATGATCTGGGCAATATCTCGACTTATCTCGGTAAACCCACCGGTCTGGAAGATTACATCGGCTGGCTGGCGAACAACTTCGATCCGTCAATTTCCTGGAAAGATCTGGAGTGGATCCGTGAATTCTGGGACGGCCCGATGGTGATCAAAGGCATTCTCGATCCGGAAGATGCGCGCGACGCCGTGCGTTTTGGTGCTGACGGCATTGTGGTGTCTAACCACGGTGGGCGCCAGCTCGACGGGGTGCTCTCTTCTGCCCGCGCACTGCCTGCCATTGCCGATGCAGTAAAAGGCGATATCGCTATTCTGGCCGACAGCGGCATTCGCAGCGGGCTGGACGTGGTACGCATGATTGCACTGGGTGCAGACAGCGTGCTGCTGGGTCGTGCCTACCTGTATGCACTGGCCACCCACGGTCAGGCGGGCGTGGCGAATCTGCTGAACCTGGTCGAGAAAGAGATGAAAGTGGCAATGACGCTGACTGGTGCGAAATCGATTAGCGAAATCAGCCAGGATTCGCTGGTGCAGGAACTGAGTAAACTGCCTGCGGCACTGGCACCGCTGTCGCAGGGGAATGCGGCCTAGTTCTGTGCTATTCTGCCCCCGCTATTCAAGGGGGCAACATGCTTAATATCGTTTTATTCGAACCAGAAATCCCACCCAATACCGGCAACATCATCCGCCTGTGCGCTAACACCGGTTTTCGCCTGCATATCATTGAGCCAATGGGCTTCACGTGGGACGACAAACGCCTGCGCCGTGCAGGGCTGGATTATCATGAATTTACTGCCGTGGTTCGCCATCACGACTATGCCGCGTTTCTGGAGGCAGAAAAGCCGCAGCGCATGTTTGCCCTGACCACCAAAGGAACGCCTGCACACAGTGCAGTGAGCTATCAGGACGGGGATTATCTGATGTTTGGCCCGGAAACCCGTGGCCTGCCCGCAACCATTCTGGACGCCCTGCCCGCTGAACAAAAAATCCGTATTCCAATGATGCCGGACAGCCGCAGCATGAACCTGTCTAATGCGGTGTCGGTGGTGGTGTATGAAGCCTGGCGCCAGCTGGGTTACCCTGGCGCCATTCTCAGAAGTTAAATGCCGTCACCATACTCAAATGTATGGTGAATACCGTTGAAGTGCTGATCCATATCCATCGACGGTTTATCGCTGTCTGGCTTGCCGACGATACGCGCCGGTACGCCAGCTGCGGTGGTGTGCGGCGGAACGGGCTGCAACACAACCGAACCCGCACCAATCTTCGCCCCACGCCCGACTTCGATATTACCGAGGATCTTCGCACCCGCGCCAATCATCACCCCTTCGCGAATTTTCGGGTGGCGATCACCGCTGGTTTTGCCCGTACCACCCAACGTGACCGATTGCAGAATCGACACATCATCTTCAATGACCGCTGTTTCACCCACGACAATGCCCGTGGCATGGTCAAGCATGATCCCACGGCCAATTTTCGCGGCCGGGTGGATGTCCACCTGGAAGGTGACCGACACCTGGTTTTGCAGGAAGATGGCCAGCGCACGGCGGCCTTCGTTCCACAGCCAGTGACCAATGCGGTAAGCCTGAAGCGCATGGAAGCCTTTCAGGTACAGCAGTGGCGTGGAGTATTTATCAACAGCCGGGTCACGCGTGCGCACAGCCTGGATATCACAGGCGGCAGAGGCGATCATTTCCGGGTCTGCGGCGTAGGCCTCTTCCACCACTTCGCGAATGGCGATGGCAGGCATAATTGAGGAGGCCAGTTTGTTGGCGAGCATATAGCTCAGGGCGCTGCCGAGGTTTTCGTGCTTGAGTAGCGTCGCGTGGTAGAAGCTGGCCAGCATAGGCTCGCAGTCGGCCAAAGCCCGGGCTTCGGCTTTAATATTATTCCAGACGATATCCAGTTCTTCACACGGCATTGCATACTCCAGACGTAATAGTACGATCGGCCAGTCTTTGCTGGCCGATCGTTGAGTGACGACAGTTCCCTGCGATTAGTTGCTGCTACGCTCGTCCTTGCGCGCACGACCTAATAAGGTCAATGCTGCCTCGCGCGCATTTTTTCCGCAATACAATACCTGATAAATTTCCTCGGTTATTGGCATTTCGACACCAAAACGGTGTGCCAGCTCGCGGACTTCTTTGGTATTGCGATAGCCTTCAACTACCTGGCCAATCTTCTCCTGCGCGCCTTTCACATCGCTGCCCTGTCCAAGCATCATGCCAAAGCGGCGGTTACGCGACTGGTTGTCGGTACAGGTCAGTACCAGATCACCCAGGCCCGCCATTCCCATAAAGGTGGCAGGATCAGCGCCCAGCGCCGCGCCAAGACGGGACATTTCGGTTAACCCGCGGGTGATAAGCGCCGTGCGCGCATTCGCGCCGAAACCAATGCCGTCTGACATACCTGCGCCGATAGCAATCACGTTCTTCACCGCACCACCCAGCTGCACGCCGATAAAATCGGGGTTGCTGTAGACACGGAAGCTCTTGCCGCAGTGCAGCAAATGCTGAAGATCATCAGAGAAGGTCGCATCGGTCGAGGCCAGAGAGATTGCCGTTGGCAGACCTGCGGCCAGCTCTTTCGCGAACGTCGGCCCGGAAATCACAGCCAGAGGAATGTCATCGCCCAGCGCTTCGCGGGCAACATCCTGGAGCAGGCGTCCGGTTTCAGCTTCCAGCCCCTTCGTCGCCCACACAATGCGTGCATCTGCGCGCATCAGCGGCTTAATCTGACGCAGCACTTCGCCAAAGACATGACTTGGCACCACAATCAGAATATTGCGGCTGGCCGTGAGTGCGGTCGCGAGATCGCTTTCGAGGCGCAGGGAATCAGGAAACGGAACGTCCGGGAGGAACGCCACATTGCAGCGGTCGTGTTGCAACGTCGCGATATGTTTTGGATCGTGGCCCCACAGAACCACATCGTGACCATTTCTTGCCAGCGTGATAGCAAGAGCGGTGCCGTAAGAGCCGGCACCGATCACAGTCATTGACGCATTAACAGTGCTCATCAGGCATCCTGATGTTGTTCAGCACCTTCGCCAGCCTGCTGTTGCAGATAATTCATGAACAGCGCATCAAAGTTAACTGGCGCAAGGTTCAGTTGCGGGAATGTACCGCGAGAAACCAGGCTGGTGATGCATTCACGAGCATACGGGAACAGGATGTTCGGGCAGTATGCACCCAGGCAATGCGCCATCTGGTTACCTTCAATACCGCCGACGGAGAAGATACCACCCTGCTGTACTTCGCACAGGAATGCAGTTTCTTCGCCCAGAGAAGCGGTTACGGTTACGCGCAGCACAACTTCATACACATCATCCGCCAGTTGGGTGGATGCGGTATCAAGATCAAGTTTAACCTCTGGCTGCCAATCTTTCTGGAAAACGTGTGGCGCATTTGGCGCTTCGAAAGAGACATCCTTGGTGTAGATGCGCTGGATCTGGAAAGTCATTTCGGTGTTGTTTTGTTCTGACATGGAAAAACCCTTTTTAATTGTCCTAAAGTCTCTTAGCGCAGCAGGGAATCGAGTCCACCACGTGCGTCGAGCGCATACAAGTCATCACAGCCGCCAATGTGCTGCGCATCAATAAAAATCTGCGGAACCGTCGTACGGCCACTACGTTGAATCATCTCTTCGCGTTTTGTCGCGTCACCATCAATAGGCAGTTCCTGGAAGGTGACGCCTTTGCTGTTCAGCAGCGCTTTCGCACGGTGGCAGAACGGGCAGGTTGCTTTGGTGTAGATCTCGATATTGGCCATGACTGGGCTCCTTATTTACCGCGAACCAGAGGAAGGTTTTCCCCGCTCCAGCCGGAAATGCCTTCTTTCAGCACAGATACGTTTTCAAAACCGGCTTTGTGCAGTGCGCTCGCAGATTCCTGCGCCTGCATCCCGGTACCGTCTACAACGATAATAGGCTGGGCTTTATGCTTATCCAGCTCGCCAACGTTGTTCGCTTTAATTTCAGCAGGCAGCAGGTTAACAGAACCTGCAATGTGGCCTTTACGGAAATCATCGCGCTGGCGCAGGTCGACGACGACGGCATCTTCTTTATTGATAAGACGCGTCGCTTCACCACGGGTAATAACCCGAATTTTGGACGTCAGGCCCTTAAAGGTAGTGAACAGCACTGCGGCCAGTAGACCAATCCACGCGATGCTCAGTACCGGGTGGCGGCTAACAAATTGCATAATTTCTTGCATGGGGGGTAACAACTCCCGTCAAAAGTGATTAAAAAAACCAGGACAGGAGTATACCTGTGCGTTGTGGCAAATACAGCCAGCGACAATAAGCTAATCCATTTTCTGCGGGATGCCACGAAAAAAAAGCCTTAAAATGACCTGGGAAGCGCCTTGCCCCTACGCATTCTTTGATCTTCTGCGGCTATTTGATCGATTCAGCTGTAGTAAAATTACGCAAATTTTTTGTCTCTTGAGCATGAGGTTGTCGCAATGTCGGTTTCTAAAAAACCTATGGTACTGGTGATTCTGGATGGTTATGGCTACCGTGAAGATCAGCAGGATAACGCCATTTTCAACGCCAAAACCCCAGTCATGGATGCACTGTGGGCAAAACGTCCCCATACCCTGATTGATGCATCTGGCCTGGAAGTGGGTCTGCCGGATCGCCAGATGGGCAACTCCGAAGTCGGTCACGTTAACCTGGGCGCGGGTCGTATCGTGTATCAGGACCTGACCCGTCTGGACGTTGAAATTAAGGAACGTACTTTCTTCTCTAACCCAACGCTGTCTGGCGCGGTTGATAAAGCCGTTGCCGCAGGCAAGGCTGTACACATCATGGGGCTGCTCTCTGCGGGCGGCGTTCATAGCCATGAAGATCACATCATGGCTATGGTTGAGCTGGCAGCAGAACGCGGTGCTGAGAAAATCTATCTGCACGCTTTCCTTGATGGCCGCGATACGCCACCACGCAGCGCTGAAGGTTCCCTGAAAGCCTTCGAAGACAAATTTGCCGCACTGGGTAAAGGCCGTGTGGCCTCCATCATCGGTCGTTACTACGCAATGGACCGCGACAACCGTTGGGATCGCGTTGAACAAGCTTATGACCTGATGACCCAGGCAAAAGGCGAGTTCCAGTTTGCGACTGCCGTAGAAGGTCTGGAAGCAGCTTACGCCCGCGATGAAAACGACGAATTCGTGAAAGCGACGGTTATCCGCGCTGAAGGCCAGGCCGATGCAGCGATGGAAGACGGCGATGCGTTGATTTTCATGAACTTCCGTGCTGACCGTGCGCGTGAAATCACCCGTGCATTCGTGAACAGCGATTTCGACGGCTTCGCCCGTAAGAAGGTGGTGAAACTTGATTTCATCCAGCTGACCGAATACGCCGCAGACATCAAAGCACCCTGCGCTTACCCACCGGCCTCACTGGCAAACACCCTCGGTGAGTGGATGGCGAAAAACGATAAAACGCAGCTGCGTATCTCTGAGACAGAGAAATACGCACACGTGACCTTCTTCTTTAACGGTGGTGTTGAAGAGCCGTTCAAAGGCGAAGACCGTATCCTGATCAACTCGCCGAAAGTTGCTACCTACGACCTGCAACCAGAAATGAGCTCTGCCGAGCTGACTGAAAAACTGGTTGCGGCTATCGAAAGCGGTAAGTACGACACCATCATCTGTAACTATCCGAATGGCGACATGGTCGGCCATACCGGCGTGATGGAAGCCGCAATCAAAGCCGTTGAAGCACTGGATCACTGCGTTGAGCAGGTTACAAAAGCGATTGAATCCGTGGGTGGCCAGATGCTGATCACCGCCGACCACGGTAACGCAGAACAGATGCGCGATCCATCTACCGGCCAGGCTCACACTGCCCACACCAACCTGCCTGTTCCGCTGATCTATGTCGGTGATAAACCACTGAAAGCGGTGGAAGGCGGCAAGCTTTCCGACATCGCGCCAACCATGTTGACGCTGATGGGTATGGAAATCCCTAAAGAGATGACTGGCAAGCCGCTGTTCATCGTGGAATAATCGCTCCCCATGAGGGGAAAGGCGATTTTTTCAATCACATGGGTCGTGAAACCGCTTCGGTTATCAGTCAGGGCCCTATTTTGCGCCAGCGCACTCAGCGCTGGCGTATTGCTGTGCGCAGCATCCGCACATGCGGACGATCGCGACCAGCTTAAATCTATTCAGGCCGATATCGCCGCCAAAGAGCGTGCGGTACGCCAGCAGCAACAGCAGCGTTCATCACTCCTTGCCCAACTGAAGCAGCAGGAAGAAGCCATCTCCGCTGCCGCACGCAAGCTACGTGAAACACAAAACACCCTCGCGCAGCTGAATAAACAGATCGACGAAATGAATGCCTCGATTGCCAAACTGGAGCGCCAGCGCGCCAGCCAGGAGCGCAATCTCGCGGCTCAGCTTGATGCCGCCTTCCGTCAGGGGGAGCATACCGGCATTCAGCTGATTTTAAGCGGGGAAGAAACCCAGCGCGGCCAGCGTCTGCAGGCCTACTTCGGTTACCTGAACCAGGCGCGCCAGGAAACTATCGCCCAGCTGAAACAGACCCGCGAAGAAGTCACCTCACAAAAAGCCGAGCTGGAAGAGAAACAGAGTCAGCAGCAAACGCTGCTCTACGATCAGCAGGCGCAGCAGGCAAAGCTCGAGCAGGCGCGTAATGAGCGTCAAAAAACCCTTTCTGGTCTTGAGTCGTCCATTCAGGAAGGCCAGAGCCAGCTAAGCGAAATGCGCGCCAACGAATCAAAACTGCGTAACAGCATTGCCCGTGCAGAAGCGGCCGCCAAAGCGCGCGCCGAGAAAGAAGCACGCGACGCGCAGGCCGTTCGCGACAAGCAACAAGAAGCGTCACGCAAAGGGACAACCTACAAACCCACGGAGAGCGAACGCTCGCTGATGTCGCGTACTGGCGGTCTGGGTGCGCCTCGCGGTCAGGCTTACTGGCCTGTTCGCGGCTCTATTCTGCATCGCTATGGCGAACAGTTGCAGGGTGAGCTACGTTGGAAAGGGATAGTTATCGGTGCGTCTGAAGGTAGCGAAGTAAAAGCGATTGCCGATGGCCGCGTGATCCTTGCCGACTGGTTACAGGGTTACGGGCTTGTGGTGGTGGTCGAACACGGCAAAGGCGATATGAGCCTTTACGGCTACAACCAGAGCGCACTGGTCAGCGTCGGCACTCAGGTGCGCGCGGGTCAACCCATCGCCCTTGTGGGCAGCAGTGGCGGTCAGGGCCGCCCGTCACTCTATTTCGAAATTCGTCGCCAGGGTCAGGCGGTCAATCCACAGCCGTGGTTGGGAAGATAAGTTTTGCTTCAATTTCGTCGAATTGTTCTCTCCGTCGCCAGCGCACTGGCGCTGGCAGCACCGGTATACGCAGGCAAACTTGCCATCGTCATTGATGACTTCGGTTATCGTCCGCAAACCGAAAACCAGGTACTGGCGATGCCGTCGGCCATTTCCGTCGCCGTGCTGCCCAATGCGCCACACGCCCGCGAAATGGCAACCAAAGCCCACAATAGCGGGCATCAGGTTCTGATCCATTTGCCGATGGCACCGCTCAGCAAACAACCGCTGGAAAAAGACACCCTACGTCCGGACATGAGCAGCGATGAGATCGATCGCATCATCCGCGACGCTTACAACAAAGTGCCGTTTGCCGTGGGCCTGAACAACCATATGGGCAGCGCGATGACATCCAACCTGTACGGCATGCTGAAAGTGATGCAGGCGCTGGAGCGCTACAATCTCTACTTCCTGGACAGCATGACCATCGGCAACAGCCAGGCCATGCGTGCAGCCCAGGGCACTGGGGTGAAAGTCATTAAGCGCAAGGTGTTCCTGGATGACACCCAAAACGAAGCGGATATTCGCGTACAGTTCAATCGTGCGGTGCAGCTGGCGCGTCGCAACGGATCGGCAATTGCCATTGGTCACCCGCATCCGTCTACCGTGCGCGTCCTGCAACAGATGCTGCCGACTTTGCCTTCCGATATCACGCTGGTGCGCCCGAGCGACCTGCTGAATGAACCGCAGTCAGATACGTCGACACCAAATCTTTCACAACCCGCTAAGCCATCTGCGCCGCGTAATCCGTTCCGCGGCGTGAAGAGCTGCAAACCAAAACAGCCGCCAGCGCCGGTCTACGCGACCCGCTTCTTCACAGTGATTGGCGATAGCATTAGTGAAAGCACGCTGGTGAAATACGTTCAGCAGCAGTGGCAGGGATGGGGTAAGAAATCCTGATAACAAAAAGCCACCTGTGAGGGTGGCTTTTTTGTCATTACAGACGGAAGGTATCGTCGAGGATCTGGCTGTACAGCGTCGGCTTCCCGTTATCCGCAGTACGATACTGTTCCTTGTGGGAGAGTTTATAGATCCCCACGGGATCGCGGTTCAGGGTATCAATCGCCGCTGCATCAGGTGCAGCAGAGATAAACTGGCGAATCAAAAAGCGATTATTTCCCGTCACCGGCTGCGCATTCATTACCTCGTGAAACTGAGGATAACGTTCGCGGGCATACAAGAAGCTGTAATCAATCAGGAAATATTCGATCAGGGTATCGTGATGTTGCCAGTAACGATAAAGGATATCCCGAACCAGTTTCACCAGCGTATTGCCCTTTTGCGAGGCAAGAAAATAGGCCGTCCAGAATCCCTGGCTTGTCGCATTTTCGCGTGAGTCAAAACGCAGCGAAGAGAAGCTATTTTCATAGAAAGACTCGGGCACGGCTTTCGTCATAAAGACGGTGGCATCCATCCAGATCCCGCCGTACTGATACAGCAATGAGCAGCGAACAATATCGGAATATTGTGCTTTGCTGATAAGCCCGGCCTGATACTTGGTTTTAATGTGTTCCGGTAATGAGAGGTAATCAGGGATATTGTCATCCGTCAGGATAACAACCTGAGCGTCAGGCGTATTACGTTGTACGGATTCGATACAACGCTTAACCAGCTCTGGCGCGCTTTCCAGCCCCTGAAACCAGCAGATCCAGATAATGCGCGACTGGCTGGGTTCAGTGTTGCTCGCGGATTCTGGCTGAATTTTCAGCGCATCAATAACGCCAAACAGCGTCTCTTTTTTCTTCTGCTCAAAATGCGCAGCCGCACGCTGGAAAAGAGATAAACCGGTTTTCTTCTGCCAGCGCCGTGTTTTTTTGATGAGTTTATTGATTAGATTGAGATTCATCATTTCGCCCTTATCTACCCTGGAACATCTCTTTTAACGTACGGCGCAGCAGTTTCATTCTCAGCTTGGCATCTTTTTTACGCCCGCGTAATAAGCAGTTCATGCGCGAAGATTTAAACCCACGGAACGACATCAGCTGGAACAGGTTATTGCTTTTGGTTTCTTCGGACATGTGCTCACGGTATTTAAAATAGAGCTTCCGGTAAGCATTGTATTTTTTAATTTGCGATGTAATTCGGTTACTGCCGTGCTCAGCATCCACCATGGCGGTGCTAAAACTGTATTTAATACCGGGACCATATTTCAGGATTAATTTAATCCAGACATCGCGATCCTGCTGTTGTTTAATCTCAGGGGAAAATCCCCCCACGCCTGACAGTTTCTCTTTCGTTGTCAGTACCTGATTACCCACCACGTTTTCACAGAGGATATCCTGTAACCCAATTATTCTTTTATCGTTGGTATCTGGGTAGGTGCGGTGAGTTTTATCCAGCCGGGCAGGGGTATCCGTAACAAAGGCATAGTTTTCATCGTAGCGCGAAACCAGCTTTGATAAACGCTCAGGGAGGAAATAGTCGTCGTCATCCAGACCGGTGACAAACACACCGTGCGAGAGTACGTAACCCCGGTTGCGGCTGAAGTTAGAGCCGCTGTTCTTCTCGTTACGTTCATAAGTGAAATGCACAAAACGCGCGTCACACTCTGATCGTATACGTTCAATGAGTTGCGCCGTTTTTTCGTTCGAACAGTCATCAACAATAATCAATTCTACAGCAGGGTAAGTCTGAGCAATTACTGAGCGAATGGCACGTTCCAGCAAATCCTCTCTGTTGTAGGTGGTGATGATTACTGAAATCAGTTCGTTCATAGCGTGCTCGTCTGTTAAATGACATTTTTCCACCGGGAGAATACCTTTTTCCCGGTGGAGAATCAAAACGATTACTTTATGATATCCCGATGCTTGTTTTGCTCAAGGAAAACAACCGACATTATAAGTGTCAGCATCCAGGCAACCGGCGTGGTTTTAGAATAGAACATTACACCGCTTAAACCGAACATAATTAATGACACCAGGAAGGCACAAAGAATAACGCTTTTCAGCTTCCGCAATGCATACCACGCAAGAGATATTACAAACAGAATATAAAGTATTAAACCTGAAGGTCCTTTTAAAGAAAGCGTCTCAACCACTTCATTATGCAAATGACCACGCATATGTTCTAACGCACCTGCCAGGCTAGGATCTTTTTTCACTACTTCAGTAATTTTGGCATTACGCACATCAGTGGATTGCCAAAAATAGTTATCTTCTGCCGCAATTAACCCGGTTTTCCACATAGCGAAACGCGCCCCAACGGACGTGGTGCTGTTGTCTTTATCATAGGCCACAATGTCGTGGTTTAAATCGTTATAACGCTGGATCAGGCTGTGTTTCATCATAAACATACCCGCAAGCAACGCGACCAGAAGCACACCGACGCCTTTCCACGGGATATGCTTTTCTTTGTAGAACTTCACCACCAGCAGACCGAAGAAGATAACAGGATACGCCAGAATAGCGGCACGCGTTTCTGTAGAAACCAGAATCAGGAAGGTAATAAAGAAGTGCCCAAGGATACCCAATCCTTTCCAGCGGGAAGCGCTGTGCTGCATCACAATGATGGTATAGAAGGAGATAAATGCGATGGTATACGCCGCACCCGTCGCATTGGTTCCACCCTTCAGTGCAAGCGTTACCCTTTGGCTATCAAGGAAAAAGTGCTGATAGCTTGCATAAACAATAATCATGACCTGAAGCAGAACCGCCAGCAACACATGAACTTTATTGCTACCGATTTTGAGCTGGCTTCTGTTTGCGAAGACGAACAGCGAGAATGCACCAAATAAGCAAATTTTACCCACTTCCAGATACGCGCGGTAAGAGTTAATCGCAGGACTACTCTCTACCTTAAACATGCGATACCAGACGAGATCGCAAATACCAATAACCAGCAGCACAAGGCACAGCCAAAATGCATCATGTTTTTTAAAGTTTTTGATATCCAGTAAAAATGCAACCAGAGCAACAATGCCGGCAACACTAAATACCTTTATCGAAAAATTGGGTGAAACAATAACGCACCCAAACGCAACAGCACATAGCCCGAATAATAGCTGTAATAAATAATATTGGGTCTTATCTAATGTTAAGTTACTCATCATCATTCCACTTACTGAAAGTAAAAAACAGGCTAGCACATCCCGTTACGTTTGTTGAACGTACCTGTGTTAACGAATATTGCGCCATTCATACGACTTACCTGTCGTATCCAGCACCGTCACATTCTTATCGTAACTGGCAAGCCAGGACTGCACCGACTGCTCAGGCTCTCCCTGACGATGAATGCCTAACCACAACTCCGCGAGCGTGTTTACATCATCAGCGGACCAGGGCTTATTATAGTCGCCGATGAGTTTATTTTTAGAATCAACCTGTTGCCCGTACCAGATAAACATCGGGATCTGCAGGGCCTCTCTGGGAGGGTTAACGTTGCCGTGAGAGTAAACCACCGAACGCTGCGGATCACGAATCAGACCGTGATCGGAAAAATACATCACCGATGAACGCGAGTTTTCCAGAGTACGGAATACATTTCCCATCAGAGTATCGGTGTAACGCACCGAGTTATCGTAACAATCATCGGCTTCGCTGCCGCCACTCAGAACGGCCTGGCTTGCCGGGAAACGTCGACAGGCTGGCTCGTGGCTACCGTACAGGTGCAAAACGATGATTTTTTTGCCCGGTTTTTTCAGCGCATCATTCAGTAACGGAAGCAGGTCTTCATCATAGCCCCCTTCTACCCACTGATGCTGCCTGGTGTTCATGGCGATGCCGGTAATGACATTATTATGCGCCCCGCCCTTGCCCTGACGGCTAAACCAGTAGGTGTCATACCCCGCTTTATTGGCGATATTAATGACATTATCACTGTATTTATGCGGATCGCGCTTGCCCACGGTATCGGCTGTCATTGCTAATGGCACGGCCATAATGGTGACAGGTGCGGGAGTTACAGCATTGCGGAACAGCAAAAGCTGCGATTTTTGTTTCTCCAGCTCTGGCGTGGTATCCCGTTGATAACCATAGATACCCATGTTTGCCGTGCGCTCTGACTCACCAATGATCAGCACATAGTTTTCAATCCCGGTGTCCGACAGCGTGAGTTTATAATCGGGAATGTTATTGCCGATATTAGCGACCACCGCGTTATCTTCTATCGCCTGCATAAACACTTTTGCGGTACTGACTGGCGTGGCCTGCACAACGCGCTGCGCCATGCTTTCGACATTACTTCTTCTGAGCTGATGCTGCCAGGCCTGGCCGATAAAGGCTGCGAGCGTTAATGCCAGCGCAATAACCGGCCAGCGACGAAAACGTGGTGCAACAGGCCATCCGCCAGTGTTGGCGGTATAGATAAACAGCGCGGAAAACGCCACAAAGATAATGCATTCACGCCAGTACAGCCCGAGCATCGAACTGGCTTCACCCGGCGTGGTATTTAATACGCTGAGCGCAAACCCATAGCTAAATGCTGAATTGAAGTTATTCCACGCATATAACTGAAGGGTAAGATCAGCCGCGACTGGAATTAATAAAACTACCGCCAGTACGTTTTTAATAAATTTGTTATTTATGCACTTTAACGTCAGCAATATCAGTACAAAAACCAGCGTTCGGTTAATCACCGCATTATATTTAGCATTTACAATATTAACGCCAATAACTATTAGCAGGGAAACAACTACAGTTAAAAAAGCGGCAAGCCGTGAAGGGGTATCAACCAACTTTTGCGAAAACAATGTGGACATAATGACCTGATTAGCCTGGCAAAATCTTTCCTGACGTAATCATTATGACTGCAAGAATGAACGCGCGGAGAAGACTCTGTGGAGAAAAATTCGCCAGAAGTTAACAAGTAACCCCTGGAAAGTCAAACCGCTAAAACGTGTACAGGCACCCGTAAAACGGGTGCCAGAGAGCAGCTTAATCCCAGTTCAGGATAACTTTCCCGGACTGGCCTGAACGCATTGCGTCAAAGCCCTGCTGGAACTCATCGATAGAGAAGCGATGAGTAATGATTGGCGACAGATCCAGACCAGACTGGATCAGTGCAGCCATCTTGTACCAGGTTTCGAACATCTCACGGCCATAGATGCCTTTGATGAACAAACCCTTGAAGATCACCTTGTTCCAGTCGATAGACATGTCTGACGGCGGAATACCCAGCATGGCGATACGGCCACCGTGGTTCATGGTATCCAGCATGGTACGGAACGCCGGTGGTGCGCCAGACATCTCCAGGCCCACGTCGAAGCCTTCGGTCATGCCCAGCTCAGCCATCACGTCGTTCAGGCTCTCTTTAGAGACATCCACAGCACGGGTAACGCCCATTTTGCGTGCCAGCGACAGACGATATTCATTCACGTCAGTGATAACAACGTTACGCGCGCCGACGTGTTTCGCCACTGCCGCAGCCATAATGCCGATCGGACCAGCACCAGACACCAGCACGTCTTCACCCACCAGATCGAACGACAGCGCCGTATGCACCGCATTACCGAACGGGTCGAAGATGGAGGCCAGATCGTCGGAAATGTTGTCCGGGATTTTGAACGCGTTGAATGCCGGGATCACCAGATATTCCGCAAAACAGCCAGGACGGTTGACACCCACACCCACGGTATTGCGGCACAGGTGCGTACGACCACCGCGGCAGTTACGGCAATGGCCGCAGGTGATGTGACCTTCGCCAGACACGCGATCGCCAATTTTGAAGCCTTTCACTTCCTGACCAATGCCAACCACTTCGCCGACATATTCGTGGCCAACCACCATAGGTACCGGAATGGTTTTCTGCGACCACTGGTCCCAGTTGTAAATATGGACGTCAGTACCGCAGATGGCGGTTTTACGGATTTTGATCAGCAGATCGTTATGACCGACTTCCGGCTCCGGCACGTCGGTCATCCAAATCCCTTCTTCTGCTTTCAGTTTGGATAACGCTTTCATCTCACGTCCTCAGGCAATCACGCCCAGTTGTTTGCCGATGCGGGTAAAGGCTTCAACCGCACGTTCAATTTGTTCAGGCGAATGCGCCGCAGACATCTGGGTGCGAATACGCGCCTGACCTTTTGGCACCACCGGGAAGAAGAACCCGGTAACGTAAATCCCTTCTTTTTGCAGTTCACGGGCAAAGTTCTGCGCCACAACCGCATCGCCCAGCATTACCGGGATGATCGCGTGGTCAGCACCGGCCAGGGTAAAGCCTGCGGCACTCATTTTTTCACGGAACAGACGCGCATTGGACCACAGACGGTCACGCAGTTCCGCGCCTGATTCCACCATCTCCAGCACTTTGATGGAGGCTGAAACAATGGCTGGTGCCAGGGAGTTGGAGAACAGGTACGGACGGGAACGCTGACGCAGCCACTCGACCACTTCTTTACGCGCTGCGGTATAGCCGCCGGACGCGCCGCCCAGTGCTTTACCGAGCGTGCCGGTGATGATGTCCACACGGCCCATCACGTCGCAGTATTCGTGCGACCCACGACCATTTTCGCCCACAAAGCCCACCGCATGAGAGTCATCGACCATCACCAGCGCATCGTATTTATCCGCCAGGTCACACACGCCCTTAAGGTTGGCGATCACGCCGTCCATTGAGAACACGCCGTCGGTGGCGATCAGCACATGGCGAGCGCCCGCTTCACGCGCCTCCTTCAGGCGTACTTCCAGTTCAGCCATATCGTTGTTGGCATAGCGGAAACGCTTCGCTTTACACAGACGCACGCCATCGATGATGGAGGCGTGGTTCAGCGCATCGGAAATAATCGCATCTTCTGCGCCCAGCAGCGTTTCAAACAGGCCGCCGTTAGCATCAAAGCAAGAGGAGTACAGGATCGCGTCTTCCATTCCGAGGAAGCTCGCCAGCTTTTTCTCAAGCTGCTTGTGGCTGTCCTGCGTACCGCAGATAAAGCGTACGGAGGCCATACCGAAACCATGGGTGTCCATGCCGTTTTTCGCAGCGGCAATCAGCTCAGGGTGATTCGCAAGACCTAAATAGTTGTTCGCACAAAAATTGATCACATGGCTGCCATCGGCGACGGTGATGTCCGCCTGCTGTGCAGAAGTGATGATGCGTTCTTCTTTGAACAACCCTTCCGCGCGTGCGGTGTCCAGGTCGCTGTTTAACTGTTTGTAAAAATCACCACGCATTGCAATTCTCCAGACTCGGCAAATTTCGGCACATATTACCCAAACCTATACTTCATGACGAGATGACACATTATCTCTTCTCGTTTTTGTAGCATAAATCACGCGTACCCATGCGCGATGTCGGTGAATGGCTGTAGGGTCGCCATACTAATGATATGATAGAAACATTAGCGTCCGGGATTGTCCCCGGGCTCCACACTTCAAAGGTTACAGTTATGATTATCGTTACCGGCGGCGCGGGCTTTATCGGCAGCAATATTGTTAAGGCTCTCAATGACAAAGGCATCACCGACATCCTGGTGGTGGACAACCTGAAAGACGGCACCAAATTTGTAAACCTGGTGGATCTGAACATTGCTGACTATATGGATAAAGAAGACTTCCTTATCCAGATTATGGCAGGTGAAGAGTTCGGCGAAATCGAAGCTATCTTCCACGAGGGTGCGTGCTCTTCCACCACCGAGTGGGACGGCAAGTACATGATGGACAACAACTATCAGTACTCCAAAGAGATTCTGCACTACTGCCTGGAGCGTGAAATTCCGTTCCTGTATGCCTCTTCTGCGGCAACCTACGGCGGCCGTACGTCAAACTTCATCGAATCCCGTGAATATGAGCAGCCGCTGAACGTATATGGCTACTCTAAGTTCCTGTTCGACGAATACGTGCGTCAGGTTCTGCCTGAAGCAAATTCCCAGATCGTGGGCTTCCGCTACTTCAACGTGTACGGGCCGCGTGAAGGCCACAAAGGCAGCATGGCGAGCGTTGCGTTCCACCTGAACACCCAACTGAATAATGGCGAAAGTCCGAAACTGTTCGAAGGCAGCGATAGCTTCAAGCGTGACTTCGTTTATGTTGGCGACGTTGCCGCGGTGAACCTGTGGTTCTGGGAAAACGGCGTGTCCGGTATCTTCAACCTGGGTACGGGCCGTGCAGAATCCTTCCAGGCCGTTGCGGACGCAACCCTGGCGTATCACAAAAAAGGCAGCATTGAATACATTCCGTTCCCGGAAAAGCTGAAAGGCCGCTACCAGGCATTCACTCAGGCTGACATGACCAACCTGCGTGCCGCGGGCTACGACAAGCCGTTCAAGACCGTTGCCGAAGGCGTAACGGAATATATGGCCTGGCTGAACCGCGACGCGTAAGAAGTAAGCATGAAGATACTGGTGATCGGCCCGTCATGGGTGGGCGACATGATGATGTCGCAAAGTCTCTATCGCACGCTCAAGGCGCGCTATCCCCAGGCGATAATCGACGTGATGGCACCTGCATGGTGCCGTCCGCTGTTATCGCGGATGCCTGAAGTAAACGACGCTATCCCGATGCCGCTGGGCCACGGGGCGCTGGAAATCGGTGAACGCCGCAAGCTCGGCCACAGCCTGCGCGAAAAGCGCTACGATCGCGCTTACGTGCTGCCCAACTCGTTTAAATCCGCCTTAGTACCCTTCTTTGCTGGCGTGCCTCATCGCACCGGCTGGCGCGGTGAAATGCGTTACGGCCTGCTGAACGACGCCCGAGTGCTGGATAAAGCGGCCTGGCCACTGATGGTGGAGCGCTATGTTGCGCTGGCCTACGACAAAGGCGTGATGCGCAGTGCGAAAGACCTGCCGCAGCCGCTGTTGTGGCCGCAGTTGCAGGTTAACGATGGCGAAAAATCCCAGACCTGCAACGCGTTTGGTATTTCGGACGAACGCCCAATGATCGGTTTCTGCCCTGGCGCAGAGTTCGGCCCGGCAAAACGCTGGCCGCACTATCACTACGCCGAACTGGCAAAACAGCTTATCGACGAAGGCAACCAGATTGTCCTGTTCGGCTCGGCGAAAGATCACGAAGCGGGCAATGAAATCCTTGCCACACTGAGCACAGAACAGCAGGCCTGGTGCCGTAACCTGGCCGGGGAAACCCAGCTGGAGCAAGCGGTTATTCTGATTGCCGCCTGTAAAGCCGTGGTCACCAACGATTCTGGCCTGATGCACGTTGCTGCTGCGCTTAACCGCCCGCTGGTTGCCCTTTATGGCCCAAGCAGCCCGGACTTCACCCCGCCGCTGTCACACAAGGCGCGTGTTATTCGCCTGATCACCGGCTACCACAAAGTGCGTAAAGGCGATGCGGCACAAGGCTATCATCAGAGCCTGATCGACATTACGCCAGAGCGCGTGCTCGAAGAGCTTAACGAACTGCTGTTGAGCGAAGAAGGATAACGAATGCGGGTATTGATCGTTAAAACCTCTTCGATGGGCGATGTACTGCATACGCTGCCGTCCCTTACGGACGCGATGCAAGCCATTCCCGGCATTCGTTTTGACTGGGTGGTGGAAGAAGGTTTCGCGCAGATCCCCACCTGGCATGAAGCGGTCGACCGTGTGATCCCGGTGGCTATCCGCCGCTGGCGTAAGGCGTGGTTCTCCGCACCGATTAAAGCCGAGCGCAAAGCGTTTCGCGATGCGGTGCAGGCTCAGCATTACGATGCCATCATCGACGCGCAAGGGCTGGTCAAAAGCGCCGCGCTGGTGACGCGACTGGCGCACGGCGTAAAGCACGGCATGGACTGGCAAAGCGCCCGCGAACCGCTGGCAAGCCTGTTCTATAACCGTCGCCATCATATTGCGAAACAGCAGCACGCGGTGGAACGTACCCGTGAACTGTTCGCCAAAAGCCTGGGTTATGCCAAACCTGAAATGCAGGGCGATTACGCCATTTCGCAGCATTTCCTCCATAATTCACAGCAACTTAGCGCGCCTTATCTGATTTTCCTCCATGCCACCACCCGGGATGACAAACACTGGCCGGAAACCCACTGGCGTGAGCTGATCGGTTTACTGGGTAGCGCAGGTTTGCGCATCAAACTGCCGTGGGGTGCCCCGCATGAAGAGGCGCGCGCCAAACGCCTGGCAGAAGGGTTTGATTACGTGGACGTCTTGCCACGCATGAAGCTCGATGGCGTGGCACAAGAGCTGGCGGGCGCGACGGCAGTGGTATCGGTAGATACTGGCCTGAGCCACCTGACGGCCGCACTGGATAGACCTAATATTACGCTTTACGGCCCAACGGACCCGGGTCTTATCGGCGGCTACGGAAAAAATCAATATATCTGCCGTCCGGAACATTCATCGCAGCTGAGCGACCTCAGCGCCGCTGCGGTATTTGAGCAATTAGAGCCTTTGCTGGCAGCAGAGAGAGCCTATGTCTGATTTTTTCTCAGCGGAGCGCCCACCAAAGCGCGTGCTGATCATTAAGCTGCGTCACCACGGTGACGTACTGCTTACCTCGCCGGTCTTTACCGTGCTGAAAAAGAACTGGCCGAATGTTGAAGTCGACGCGCTGGTCTACGACGACACGCAGGCGATGCTGACCAGCCATCCGCATATCGATCAGGTGCATACCATTGGTCGCAACTGGCGCAAAAAGGGCTGGTTCGAGCAGTACCGTCTGTATCGTGCTCTGGTCAATACGCTGAAAGGACGTCAGTACGATGTGCTGATTAACCTTACCGAACACTGGCACGGCGCGCGTCTGGCGCGTCGGCTGAAGCCGCGTGTCTCTGTCGGCTTTAAGCCGGATAAACGCGGTGGGCTGGCACGTCGGCGCTGGGTGAAATCCTTCACCACGCTCTACCCGGCGATTCAGGACAACAGCCGCCACATGGTGGAAGTGAATCTGGACGCCCTGCGCCGGATCGGTATTCACCCGCAGTCTGATGAAGACAAACATACCCTGTTTGTACCGGGTGACGCGGCGGAAACCTCCATAGCTGAGAAACTGGCCGGATTTGGTCTACAGAGTAAATCCTACATTCTGGTGCACCCGACGTCGCGCTGGATGTTTAAAGCCTGGGATATCAAAAAGCTGGCGGCAACAATCGATAACCTGGCGGCTCGTGGCCTGCCGATTATCCTCTCTGCCGCGCCGTCAAAAGAAGAAACCGCGTATATGGATGAGCTGCGTGCTGCGCTTACCCAGCCGGTGTTTGATTTAAGCGGTCAGTTGAACCTGAAAGAGCTGGGTGCCCTGATGAAGCACGCGCGTATTTACTTCGGCGTTGACTCCATGCCAATGCACCTCGCCAGTGCCGTAGGGACCCCGACCGTGGCTATCTTTGGCCCAACCGGGGCAATCAAGTGGGCACCGTGGGGTGTGAATTATCGCGTGATCACCGCCGGATTTACCTGCCAGCCTTGCGGCAAGGCGGGCTGCGGTGACGGTGGCGTTTCCGACTGCATCACCGCCATTACCCCGCAACAGGTGCTGAGCGCTATTGATACCCTGCTGCTGGAATATCCTGCATGAAGCTGGCGATCGTCCGACAGACCTACAACCCCAACGGCGGCGCGGAGCGTTTTGTTTCCCGCGCGCTGAACGTGTTGGCTCAGGACACAACCCTGGATGTCACGCTGATTGCCCGCCAGTGGGAAGATGCTTCAGGCTGGAAAACACTGACGGTAAACCCGCCGTTCCGTAACCGTATTGCCCGCGAGTCCGGGTTTGCGGTGGAAGCAGCCTCGCATTTTGCTCAGTTCGATATTGTGCAAAGCCATGAGCGAATTCCGGGGGCAACCATTTTCCGCGCAGGCGATGGCGTACACGCCACATGGCTTGAGCAGTATGGTCGCATTTTATCGCCGCTGGCACGCTGGGCGCAGTCATTCAGCCGTTATCACCACTATATTTTGCAGGCTGAAGCGCAGATGTTTACCCATCCGCAACTGCGCACCGTTATCTGCAACTCAAAGATGGTGCGTGATGACATCGCCCGCCGTTTTGCTTTGTCGGATGACAAACTGACCGTGATCTACAACGGTGTGGATACGGCGCATTTCAGCCCGGATGTCCGCGCGTTGTCGCAGCGTGATGCGCTCGGCATCCCCGAAGATGCGCCAGTGCTGGCGTATGTCGGGTCTGGTTTTAGCCGTAAAGGCGTGGCCACCGCGTTACGTGCCATTGTCCCGCATTCTGACGTCTGGTTGCTGGTTGCCGGTCGCGATAAACACGCGCGCAAATTTGAAAAGCTGGCACAGACGCTCGGCGTGGCGTCACGCGTGCATTTCCTGGGGCCGGTTGCAGATGTGCGGGAAGTTTACGGCACGGCGGACGCGCTGATCCTGCCTACGCTCTACGATC
This sequence comes from Enterobacter sp. Li2LvB3, assembly GCF_056156645.1. NCBI lineage: Bacteria > Pseudomonadati > Pseudomonadota > Gammaproteobacteria > Enterobacterales > Enterobacteriaceae > Enterobacter > Enterobacter sp. Li2LvB3. The sequence continues at coordinate 101,074 of NZ_JBSICG010000004.1, forward strand.
CGTTCCCGAATGTCTGCGTGGAAGCGCTGGCCTGCGGTCTGCCGCTGCTCACCAGCCACGGCTGCGGCGCGGCAGAATGGATAACTGAAGGTCAAAACGGCTGGGTGCGCGACGCGCTCGACAGTGAAGGCTATCAGCAGGCTATCGCCCACTGGCTGCAAGGCCGTGGTCAGGGCGTTGATTATTCAGCAGCTGCTCGCGCAACCGCTGAACCCTACACCCTGGACAGAATGGCAAAAGAGCTCCAGGCGCTTTATCGCGACCTGCTGCGCTGAGCCGCTTCAGAGAAGACTTTCTCCATCGCGTCCAGCATACATTCGCGGGTAAAGTGGGTGCTCAGGTAATCATAACCCTGCTGCGCCAGCTTCTCGCGAAGAGCTGCATCGTTATACAGTTTCTCGATGGCATCGTGCAGCGCTTTTTCATCACGCTGGGCGACCAGAATCCCCGTCTGACCATCAATCACTGCATCCGCCGTCCCGCCGGCATCGGTCGCGATAGTGGCAATACGAGACGCCAGCGATTGCAGAACGCCCTGAGGAACACCTTCCATATCGTGTGAAGGACTCAGCGCAATATCAAACGCCGGGAACCAGCGCTCAGGGTCGCTTTGATGCCCCGCCATCACTACGCGCTGTTGCAATTCCAGGCCGACGATTTCCTGCTCCAGCGTTGCCTTGTGCGGCCCTTCCCCGACAATCGCCAGCTTGATGTGTGGGTTATCGATTTGCGCCAGGGCGCGCAGCAGCACACTGTGGCCTTTGTTCGGACGCAGATGCGACACCACCCCCAGCCAGAAATCCTCCTGCGACAATCCACAGTGCACGCGGGCGTCGTGTTTATCCGCCGGGTGAAAACGCTGCGTATCCACACCGCTCGGCACGGATGTGCTCTGGGACATGGGTACGCCAATATTCGCCACCTGATGACGCAGCGCTTCACCGGTTGTGACGATATGGGCACAGGCTTTACGGAACAGCCAGCGGGTCGTCCAGTTATTACGCGGCACACCAGAGGCATGGCGCGTGCGCACCAGCGGCACAGGGTTCGACAGCGTCAGGTTTGCCAGTGCCACCAGCCAGGTATCAGCTGAGTTATGGCTATTGATGACATCAATCGATTTACGGTTGTCACTCAGCCAGCGACGTAACAATTGCAGATTTTTAAGGTTCTTACGCTTTAACGGCATGGTGACAACCGTTAGCCCGGCGCTTTTCGCCATCGCGTGCAGCGGCGCGGTTTCCGGGCAAAGAATGGTCACCTGATGGCCACGCTGAATCATGCCTAACGATTCGTTAATAATGCGCAAAGGCTGCCCGCCTTTACCACCGTCTGCTTCAGTGTGAACAATATGCATACATTTCCTGTTATGAATCTCGCCAGCGTGACGCTAATTTGCCGCCTGACGGGATCTTTGTCCCTACAGGCATATGTTTTTAGTATCCACCAGATATAATACAGCACGAATGGTACCACCAACATGGGTGGCCTGCCCTGAACACAACGGAGAAAGCATGTCCGACACACCTTTATTGAGCCTTGTGGTCGCCGTCTATAACGGTGAAAAATTCCTGAGTGCATTTTTCGACAGCATCAAAGCTCAACATCTGGACAGTCTGGAACTTGTCGTTGTGGACGATGGGTCAAGCGATAACTCTGCGGCCATCATTGCGCAATACGCCAGTGAATTCCCGTATTACAAGGTCATCGAACAGACCAACCAGGGCGTCTCTGCCGCTCGTAACACCGGTCTGGCTGAGGCCACAGGCGAGTATGTCGCGTTCCCGGACATCGACGATGTGATTTACCCGGGCATGTACCCACGCCTGCTGGAGATGGCGAAGAAAAACGATCTCGACGTCGCCACCTGTAACGGCACCTATATTTACGATGACGGCAGACCTGCGAAAAAAATCTTCCCGTCCGACAAACTGCAATCCACCGACGTGCTGGACGGCCCAACCTGGCTTCAGCGCGCGCTGGCATCGCGTAAATTCCTGCATGTGACCTGGCTTAATATTTATCGCCACGCGTTTATTAAAGCGCAGGGGTTCACGTTCGAGCATGGACTGCGCCACCAGGATATCCCGTGGACGACCGAAGTGCTGCTGACCGCCAAACGCGTTCAGTACACAGACGAAACCTTCTACGACTATCTCATACATTCCGCATCGGTATCACACACGCCGGGCACGGATGACTCGCGGATGCGTAACGCGCGCCACTATATGAAAATCCTTGAGATGCTGGACGTTATCAACCAGCGCTACCCGGATGCCGTGCGCCGCGTGCCGGCCTGCCAGTGGCAAATCGCGAAAGAGGGTCTGGGGATCCTGCACGCGATTAACAACATTGGCGATACGGCCAAAAAACGTGAAATTATCCAGGAGCTGTTCGATCGCGGGATCTGGGCACTTATCTGGAAAAACGCCCGTGGGCTTCGCCAGCACTGGCGCCTGGGCCGCCGTTATTTCCGTTTAAAGCGGTATCTGGCATAAGAGATAGCTTTACCTGGCTTAAATGCTTAGAATTTGCCCGCCGAAACTAAAAAAAACGGATAATCGCTTGGAATTGTTGTATACCGCTCTGCTCTACATCATTCAGCCACTGGTGTGGCTGCGACTGTTGCTTCGTAGCCGTAAAGCGCCTGCGTACCGAAAACGCTGGGCTGAACGCTATGGCTATTGCCGCAATAAAGTCGCCCCGGACGGTATTTTGCTGCATTCCGTTTCTGTTGGCGAAACGCTGGCGGCTATTCCGCTGGTACGCGCCCTGCGCCACCGTTACCCCTCTTTGCCGATAACCGTCACCACCATGACCCCGACCGGCTCAGAGCGCGTTATGTCCGCATTTGGCAAAGGCGTGCATCACGTCTATCTGCCTTACGATCTGCCCTGCGCCATGAATCGTTTCCTGAATACCGTTCGCCCAAAGCTTGTGATCGTGATGGAAACCGAACTGTGGCCGAATATGATTTCCGCTCTTCATGCCCGAAAAATCCCGCTGGTTATCGCCAACGCGCGCCTCTCTGAGCGCTCGGCAAAAGGCTACGGCAAGCTGGGTAAATTTATGCGTCGCCTGCTTGGCAAAATCACGCTGATTGCCGCGCAGAACGAAGAAGACGCTGCACGCTTTGTCTCTCTTGGCCTCAAGCGCAACCAGCTGGCGGTGACCGGCAGCCTGAAATTCGATATTTCGGTCACGCCCGAGCTCGCCGCACGCGCAGTCACATTGCGTCGCCAGTGGGCCCCGCGCCGCCAGGTCTGGATTGCCACCAGTACCCACGACGGCGAAGAAGAGATTATCCTGCAAGCGCACCGTAAGCTGCTGGAAAAATTCCCGGACTTACTGCTGATTCTGGTCCCTCGTCACCCGGAACGTTTCAAAGACGCCCGCGAGATGGTGCAGAAAGGCGGTTTCAGTTTCACCCTGCGTAGCAGCGGCGAGATCCCGTCCAGTAGCACCCAGGTGGTGATTGGCGATACGATGGGCGAACTGATGCTGCTGTACGGAATTGCCGACCTCGCCTTTGTGGGCGGTAGCCTGGTCGAGCGCGGCGGTCATAACCCGCTGGAGCCTGCGGCGCACGCGATTCCAGTGCTGATGGGCCCACACACATTTAATTTCAAAGATATCTGCGCTAAATTGCAGCAAGCCGATGGCTTAATTACCGTGACCGATGCGGACTCGGTGGTCAAAGAGGTAGCGACTCTTCTGACTGACGAAGATTACCGTCTGTGGTATGGCCGCCATGCCGTCGAGGTGCTGCATCAGAACCAGGGCGCACTGACCCGTCTGCTGCAACTTCTTCAACCTTATCTGCCTCAGCGGAGCCATTAATGTCTCAGCGTCTGTCGGTCGTCATGATCGCCAAAAACGCCGCCGACCTGCTTCCCGATTGCCTGGACTCTGTGGCCTGGGCTGACGAAATTGTCCTCCTCGATTCAGGCAGTGAGGACAACACGGCAGAGATAGCCCGTGCAGCAGGCGTGAAGGTGTACACCAATACGGACTGGCAGGGTTATGGCGTGCAGCGTCAACGCGCGCAATCTTACGCGACCGGCGATTATGTGCTGATGATCGACACCGACGAGCGCATTACGCCAGAGCTCCAGCAGGCGATTCAGGGCGTGCTCGCCGCGCCTCAGTCAGGTGCTGTGTACAGCATCGCGCGTCGTAACTACTTTCTCGGCCGGTTTATGCGCCACAGCGGCTGGTACCCTGACCGTGTGATGCGTTTGTATGAGCGCGAGCGTTACCAGTACAACGATAACCTGGTGCATGAATCCCTGGCCTGCGATAACGCTCCGGTAGTTGCCTTAAACGGTGATTTACTGCACCTGACCTGCCGCGATTTCGCCAGCTTCCAGCGTAAACAGCTCAACTACGCTACCGCATGGGCACAGGAACGCCATCAACGTGGCAAGAAGGCAACGCTGACCGGTATTTTCACCCATACGATCGGAGCATTTCTGAAAACCTTGCTGCTGCGTGGCGGGGTGCTGGACGGAAAACAGGGCTGGTTACTGGCGGTCGTGAATGCTCAGTATACATTTAACAAATACACCGAGCTGTGGGCGCTTAGCCGCGGCTACTCAGAGAAAACGTGAGCCATGAGCACAAAAGCGATTTATCCGGGTACCTTCGATCCGATCACCAACGGCCATCTTGATATCATCACCCGTGCAGCGAGCATGTTCGACAAGGTGATTCTGGCGATTGCTGCCAGCCCCAGTAAGAAGCCGATGTTCGATCTGCCCGATCGCGTACAGCTCGCCACCGATGCGATTTCACACCTGTCGAACGTTGAAGTGGTGGGGTTCAGTGACCTGATGGCTAACTTCGCCCGTACCCAGCAGGCCAATATCCTGATCCGTGGGTTACGCGCGGTGGCTGACTTCGAATATGAGATGCAGCTGGCACACATGAACCGCCATCTGATGCCGGATCTGGAGAGCGTATTCCTGATGCCGTCAAAAGAGTGGTCGTTTATCTCTTCCACGCTGGTGAAAGAGGTCGCCCGTCATCACGGCGATGTGACCCACTTCCTGCCGGTGAATGTCCATCAGGCGCTGATGGAGAAGCTGAAGTAACCCTTTTGATTGCCAGGCGGCGTTGCGCTTGCCCGGCCTAAAACTGTATTACTTCTGGCACTGACGGCAGTAGAACGTGGCGCGCTGAGCGTGTTTCGTGGCAATAATCGGTGTCCCGCACACTCTGCACGGCTCACCCTTACGCCCATATACCTGCAACTCCTGCGCAAAATAGCCCGGCTTACCGTCGCTTTGCAGAAAGTCCTTCAGTGTCGTTCCACCCTGCTCAATAGAGCGTAGCAGTACCGCTTTAATCACTCTGACCAGCAGTTCGCACTCCTGAGCCGACAGCGACGACGCCAGACGGTCGGGATGAATGCCCGCGGCAAACAGGGATTCACTGGCGTAAATATTACCCACGCCCACCACCAGCTTGTTATCCATCAGCCAGGGTTTGATCGGGGTTTTCTTCTTCGCACACTTCTCTTTCAGGTAGTCTGCGTTAAAGGCGTCAGAGAGCGGCTCAGGCCCCAGATGCGCCAGCACGCTATGCCCTTCAAGCTCTTTGGTCCACAACCACGCCCCAAAGCGGCGCGGGTCGGTGTAGCGCAGTACTTTGCCATTGCTCATCACCAGATCAACATGGTCGTGTTTTTCGGCAGGTAACTCTTCACTGAGGATCCGCAGGCTCCCGGACATCCCCAGATGGATGATTATCCAGCCATCCGGCAGCTCCAGCAGCAGATACTTGGCGCGGCGCTGCACGCTCAGAATCGGTTTATCACTCAGGGCATGGATCTCATCGGAAACCGGCCAGCGCAGACGGCCATTGCGAACGACAGCATGAAGAATAGTCGCGCCAACCAGATGGGGTTCAATACCGCGGCGGCTGGTCTCTACCTCAGGTAATTCAGGCATGGTTCCTCCGTTGAGAGTCAGAATGCAAAAAACCCCGCAGGAGCGGGGTTTTTCAATACAAGGAGACTAAAATTATTTAATTTTAGCTTCTTTGTACAGTACGTGCTGGCGTACAACTGGATCGAATTTTTTCAGTTCCAGTTTTTCCGGCTTAGTACGTTTGTTCTTCGTGGTGGTGTAGAAGTGACCTGTACCAGCAGAAGAAACCAGCTTGATTTTCTCGCGAATACCTTTAGCCATGATTTAGTTCCTCGTTAAGTACTTAGTACTTTTCGCCACGGGCACGCAGTTCAGACAGAACTGTATCGATGCCTTTCTTATCAATAACACGCATACCTTTAGCAGATACACGCAGGGTGACAAAACGCTTCTCGCTCTCAACCCAGAAACGGTGAGAGTGCAGGTTCGGCAGGAAACGGCGTTTAGTCGCGTTCAGTGCGTGGGAACGGTTGTTACCGGTCACCGGACGCTTGCCAGTAACTTGGCAGACTCGGGACATGTCTATTCTCCAAAAATCAAATTAGCTCGAGCTTCGTATGGGGTATCGGCGCCTCGTCAGGCTTTACAGCCCGGTCATCGCAGTTCTAAGCGAACTCTCGATTGCCAGGCCCAATTGCCAAACCCGAGATTCTCAAAGGTGGCGTAGTATACGCTGACTCGGCGATGTGCTCAAGTCCCGAACAGACAAAGATCCCGATGGATCGCGTGAAATGGTCTAAATCCAACCATGTTCTGCAAAAGAAACGTACTCTCCGCGACCAATTATCAGATGGTCCAGCACACGAATGTCCATGAATTGACAGCATTTGATAATGCGCGCGGTGATCTCTTTGTCGGCTCTGCTCGGTTGCGCACAGCCTGAGGGGTGATTATGCGCGAGGATCACGGCGGCTGCATTCACTTTTATCGCTTCCCGCACAATTTCTCGCGGATGAACCTCAACGTGGTTCAGCGTTCCCGAAAACAGATGGCAGTGCTTCAGCACCCGATTTTTATTGTCGAGGAAGATCGCCATAAAGATCTCGCGCTCGGCATCCGTCAGCTGGCTTTGCAGGAATTCTCTCGTCATGTCAGGGGTTAAGAGCGAATCTTCTTCCAGCATCCGCACACTGTAAAAACGCCGGGCAAGCTCTGCAATGCCTTTCAGTTGGGCATATTTCGCCACGCCAATACCTTCAACATTCTTAAACTCTGCAAGCTCAGCCGTGAGCAAGCCGTGCAGCGAACCAAAATGTTGCAGCAGCTCTCGCGCCAGAGTAAAAACCGTTTTCCCAGGTGTGCCGGTGCGTAAAAACAGCGCCAGCAGTTCATCATCCGTTAGCGACGTGATGCCGTAATTCAGCATTTTTTCACGCGGTAGCATGGGTGAAATACGTTCCATATCCCTGTCTCCTTGTGGTTGCCGTCAATGCTGCCACAGGCCAGTCCCGCGTTCGACGCACAGTTTTCATTCTTGCGTATCGCCTCGCAAAGTGACCGAAGGACAAAAGCACCCCACTTTTGGGATTGTGATAAAATGCCTGCTCTCTGGTGAAACCCAACAGGAAAGAATCATGATGAGCCTGGCCGGTAAAAAAATCGTTCTTGGCGTGAGCGGCGGTATTGCTGCCTATAAAGCGCCGGAGCTGGTACGCCGCTTGCGCGAGCGCGGGGCCGATGTGCGGGTCGCGATAACTGAAGGCGGTAAAGCCTTTATCACTCCCCTGAGCCTTCAGGCCGTTTCAGGATACCCGGTATCAGACAGCCTGCTGGACCTGGCTGCCGAAGCCGCTATGGGCCATATTGAGCTGGGCAAATGGGCAGACCTGGTTATTCTTGCCCCTGCAACAGCCGACTTAATTGCGCGCGTTGCAGCAGGCATGGCAAACGACCTGGTATCGACAATTTGCCTGGCAACGCCTGCGTCTGTTGCAGTGGTTCCCGCTATGAACCAGCAGATGTACCGTAATGCCGCCACCCAGCATAATCTGGAGACCCTGGCCGCGCGTGGTTTGCTGATTTGGGGGCCAGACAGCGGCAGCCAGGCCTGTGGCGATATCGGCCCTGGGCGAATGCTCGACCCGTTGACGATTGTGGATATGGCCGCAGCCCATTTTGCGCCTGTCAACGATCTGCAACATCTCAACATCATGATTACCGCGGGCCCAACGCGCGAGCCACTGGACCCGGTGCGCTATATCACCAATCACAGCTCCGGTAAGATGGGCTTTGCCATTGCTCAGGCCGCGGCAAAACGAGGGGCAAACGTCACGCTGGTGAGTGGCCCGGTGTCACTGCCGACGCCACCTTTTGTACAGCGTATTGATGTAACAACGGCGCTGGAAATGGAAGCTGTCGTGCAAGCTCACGCGCACAACCAGCAGATTTTTATCGGCTGTGCGGCGGTGGCTGATTACCGCGCAGAGACCATTTCTGATGCGAAGATTAAAAAGCAAGGCGATGAATTAACGATAAAAATGGTGAAAAACCCGGATATCGTTGCCGGGGTTGCCGCGCTGAAAAATCCTCGCCCTTACGTTGTTGGGTTTGCCGCAGAAACGAATAATGTGGAAGAATATGCCCGGCAAAAACGTACCCGCAAAAACCTCGATTTGATTTGCGCGAACGACGTATCGCTGGCCACTCAAGGATTTAACAGCGACAGCAACGCACTGCACCTTTTCTGGCAGGATGGAGATAAAGTCTTACCGCTTGAGCGCAAGGAACTCCTGGGCCAACAATTACTGGACGAGATCGTTACCCGTTATGATGAAAAAAATCGACGTTAAGATTCTGGACCCGCGTGTTGGTCAGCAATTCCCGCTGCCAACCTATGCCACCTCCGGCTCTGCCGGTCTTGACCTGCGTGCCTGTCTCGATGACGCCGTAGAGCTGGCGCCGGGTGCAACCACCCTGCTCCCGACCGGGCTGGCGATTCACATTGCTGACCCGTCGCTGGCAGCAGTGATCCTGCCTCGCTCTGGCCTGGGTCATAAGCACGGTATCGTGCTGGGTAACCTGGTCGGTCTGATCGACTCTGACTATCAGGGTCAACTGATGGTTTCCGTCTGGAACCGCGGTCAGGACAGCTTCACCATTGAACCGGGCGAACGCATCGCGCAGATGGTATTTGTACCGGTGGTGCAGGCAGAATTTAACCTGGTGGAAGACTTTGACGCCACCGACCGCGGCGAAGGCGGCTTCGGCCATTCCGGGCGGAAATAATCGCCCAATAAATACGCGTCCCACAGCGCCATAATGCAATAAAAAACCGCAAACGCCAGTTTGCGGTCGCTGCGTGGATGCCAGCCTGGCAAGTGATTATTTTCAGGGGTATTTTGTAACATGGCAGAAAAACAAACTGCGAAAAGGAATCGTCGCGAAGAAATACTTCAATCTCTGGCTCTGATGCTTGAATCCAGCGATGGCAGTCAACGCATCACCACTGCAAAACTGGCCGCCTCTGTTGGCGTGTCAGAAGCAGCGCTATACCGTCATTTTCCCAGCAAAACCCGGATGTTTGACAGCCTGATCGAGTTTATCGAAGACAGCCTGATCACACGCATCAACCTGATTCTGAAAGATGAGAAAGACACCACCGCACGCCTGCGTCTGATCGTGCTGTTGATTCTGGGTTTTGGTGAACGTAACCCAGGCTTAACCCGCATTCTGACCGGCCACGCGCTGATGTTTGAACAGGACAGACTCCAGGGTCGCATTAACCAGCTCTTTGAACGCATCGAAGCGCAGCTGCGCCAGGTACTGCGTGAGAAGAAAATGCGTGAAGGCGAAGGGTATGTGACTGACGAAACACTGCTGGCAAGCCAGATCCTGGCGTTTTGCGAGGGTATGCTCTCCCGCTTTGTGCGTAGCGAATTCAAATACTGTCCAACGGACGATTTTGACGCCCGCTGGCCGTTAGTGGCAGCACAATTACAGTAGGATCCAGGCCCGGTGAGCGTTGCGCCACCGGGCTATATATTTATACGCCGAACGCTTCCCGGTACGCACGCACCGATGCCAGGTGGTCCGCCATCTCTGGTTTCTCTTCCAGATACGCAATCAGGTCTTTCAGGGTGATGATTGACGTCACTTTGCAGCCGTAATCACGCTCCACTTCCTGAATCGCCGAAATTTCGCCGCGTCCACGCTCCTGACGATCCAGAGAGATCAGCACGCCCGCAAGCGTTGCGCCGTTAGCCTGGATGATTTCCATTGATTCGCGGATCGCCGTACCGGCAGTGATCACATCGTCCACCAGCATCACGCGGCCTTGCAACGTACTGCCTACCAGGTTACCGCCTTCACCGTGGGTTTTGGCCTCTTTACGGTTAAAACAGTACGGCACATCGCGGTCGTGGTGTTCCGCAAGCGCAACAGCGGTAGTCGTCGCAATCGGAATGCCTTTGTAAGCCGGGCCAAACAGCAGGTCGAAATCAATCCCTGAATCCACCAGCGCTTCTGCGTAGAAACGGCCTAACAGGGCCAGATCACGCCCGGTATTAAACAGCCCGGCATTGAAGAAATAGGGGCTTTTACGCCCGGATTTCAGCGTAAATTCGCCAAACTTAAGTACCTGCTTGTTAAGCGCAAACTCAATAAACTGGCGCTGATACGGTTTCATGGGCTTACTCCTCAAATGACTTTTTGCTTTTCTACGGACAAAAAAAAGGCGACTCATCAGTCTCCTTTAAAATCAATTTTCTAACGCCGCCTTCTGCGTCGTTACAATGGATTCAATTCCCCCTCGGGCCAAAGCCAGCAAGGTAAGAAGCTCTTCGTGAGTGAACGGCTCGCCTTCTGCCGTGCCCTGCACTTCAATAATTCGACCATCTTCGGTCATTACCACGTTCATATCGGTTTCTGCGGCGGAATCTTCAACATATTCCAGGTCGCAGAGCGCTTCGCCATTCACGATACCCACAGACACTGCGGCAACCATCCCTTTCAGTGGGTTGGTTTTCAGTTTGCCCGCAGCAACCAGATTATTCAGGGCATCAGCCAGAGCAACACAGGCGCCGGTGATGGATGCCGTACGCGTACCGCCGTCGGCCTGGATAACATCGCAGTCCAGGGTGATGGTGAACTCGCCCAGCGTTTTCAGATCAACAGCGGCGCGCAGCGCACGTGCGATCAGACGCTGAATTTCCATGGTACGACCGCCCTGCTTGCCCTTCGCCGCTTCGCGCGCGTTACGGGTATGGGTCGAACGCGGCAACATGCCGTATTCGGCGGTGATCCAGCCCTGGCCCTGACCTTTCAGGAAACGCGGTACACCTTCTTCGATGGACGCGGTGCACAGAACTTTGGTATCACCAAATTCAACCAGCACGGAGCCTTCAGCGTGTTTTGTATAGTTACGGGTCAGGGTGACGGGGCGTACCTGATTGGCGCTACGACCTGCTGGACGCATGATGAATTCTCCGGCTTGAAACGAATGTGGCTGCGCATTATACGGATTAAACGCGCTTATTCCTATCCTGACAAAGTCCTGAAAGCTATAATCCCCCCATCTCTCCTTTAAAAACGGGAATGTCTATGATCCGCAGTATGACCGCCTACGCCCGGCGTGAAATCAAGGGCAGCTGGGGCAGTGCGACCTGGGAAATGCGCTCGGTAAACCAGCGCTACCTGGAAACTTATTTCCGTATGCCGGAGCAGTTCCGCAGCCTTGAGCCTGTTGTGCGTGAGCGTATCCGCTCTCGCCTGACGCGCGGTAAAGTAGAATGTAACCTGCGTTTTGAGCCTGATGCCAGCGCACAGGGTGAACTGATCCTCAACGAAAAACTGGCCAAACAGCTCGTCAATGCGGCGAACTGGGTCAAAATGCAAAGCGATGAAGGCGAAATCAATCCGGTTGATATTCTGCGCTGGCCTGGCGTCATGGCCGCCGGTGAACAGGATCTGGATGCTATCGCTGCGGAAATCCTTGCCGCCCTCGATGGCACTCTGGATGACTTTATCGTTGCCCGTGAAACCGAAGGCCAGGCGCTGAAAGCCCTGATTGAGCAACGCCTTGAAGGTGTCAGCACCGAAGTCACCAAAGTCCGTGCCCATATGCCAGAAGTGCTGCAATGGCAGCGCGAACGCCTGGTAGCGAAGCTGGAAGAAGCCGAAGTTCAGTTAGAAAACAACCGTCTGGAACAAGAGCTGGTGCTGATGGCGCAGCGTGTGGACGTTGCAGAAGAGCTGGACCGTCTGGAAGCGCACGTGAAAGAAACCTACAACATTCTGAAGAAAAAAGAAGCCGTAGGTCGTCGCCTCGATTTTATGATGCAGGAGTTTAACCGCGAGTCGAACACCCTGGCGTCTAAATCCATCAATTCCGACGTGACTAATTCTGCCATTGAGCTGAAAGTGCTTATTGAGCAGATGCGCGAGCAGATCCAGAACATCGAATAATCTCCCGCAGTACCGTGAGAAAAGGCCACTGGAAACAGTGGCTTTTTTCATTTTGCGCCCACGAAAAAATGCTCGTCCGATTTTCGGTTGTGAGAGTTGTGCCTGACGCGGCACATTCATACTGCACATCACAACAGGAGAAAATCATGGACTTCAACGCGCTTCACCATCAGCCCCAGCCATTGCTTATCGCCAGCGTCTGGGATGCCAGCAGTGCTCTCGCCGCCGAACAGTCGGGATATCACGCACTGGGTACGTCCAGCGCCGCTATTGCCGCCCTTGCCAGCAAAATAACTGTACCCTTAAACGTGATGTGTATGCCTGCCCTGCCAGATTTCAATACTCTGGCCACGCTGGGTGTAAAGCGCATTTCGATGGGTAATTTTATCCATGCTACCCTGCAAGCGCGGCTCACAGATTTACTCTGTAAGATTCAGGCAACCCACTCTTTCTCGGACATTTTTGGCCATGAAAATAACCGATAACACCCAGTGCGATATCTGGTACCAGGCGTTGCTCAACCGCGCAGAAGAATTTACCGGCGTTTTTTTCGTGGGCGTTAAAACCACCGGCGTGTTTTGCATTTCGGTATGCCGTGCGCGAAAACCCAAACGAGAGAACGTTGAATTTTATACTGACTTTAAATCCGCTCTGGATGCCGGGTTCCGCCCGTGCAAGGTGTGTCGCCCAACAGAGAACGCCAGTTCTGCGCCTGATTTCATTGAACACGCGCGAAGGCTTCTGCGCGAACAACCCAAAGAACGCGTCAGCGATACTGAACTGCGTCAGAACGGCATCAGCCCGGAGCGAGTACGGCGCTGGTTCCTGCTAAACCACGGGATAACGTTTCAGGCCTTTCAGCGGATGCAGCGGGTTAACGTGGCACTACAGGAGCTAAAAACCGGCCGCTCAACGACCGACGTCGCGTTCGACAATGGTTACGGATCCCTGAGCGGATTTGGCTACACCTGCAAAAAACTGACGGGCTCTTCGCCCGGTACACGCAAAGAGATAATCCTCATTCATCGCTTTACCACCCCATTAGGCCCAATGTTTGTTTGCGCCACTGAGCGCGGGGTTTGTCTGCTGGAATTTGTCGACCGTCGGGCGCTGGAAACCGAATTCAGGGATCTGCAACATCTGTTCAGGGCGAACATCATCGCAGGGGAAAACGCCCATACCCGCCAGGCTGAGAAAGAAATTGGGGAATACTTTGCCGGCCTGCGACAATCATTCGATGTGGCACTTGATACACCCGGCAGCGAGTTCCAGCGAAGCGTCTGGCAGGGATTACAGGGCATTTCGTTTGGTGATACCGCACATTATCAGGCCCTTGCGACGGAGATTGGCAAACCGACTGCCGTGCGTGCTGTTGCCTCAGCGAATGGCGCGAATCGTGTCGCGATTGTTATCCCGTGTCATCGCATTATTGGAAAAGATGGCTCAATGACCGGCTACGGCGGGGGTATTGCGCGTAAAGAATGGTTGATTAGCCACGAAGCTAAAATCAGGAAAGTGCTTACCTGAATAACTGGTACTGCGCATCACTTTATAGGATTAGTTTTTATAGGTAAAAAACAAAATAAACACTCAGTAAGATCAGGCTGATAATGGGTATATAATTCTTATAAAACAGACAATTAAATTATTAACATTCGGCAATCAATCATTACTAAAAATTATCAAAAATGATTCACCTTAGAAAATCTCAATCGTGATCCTGCGCACAAATCGCTAACCTCCACGCCTTCACACCGGAGGTTATATGCTGCTTCACATTCTTTATCTTATCGGGATCACCGCAGAAGCCATGACCGGCGCGCTCGCGGCGGGGCGTCGCCGCATGGACACTTTCGGCGTGATTATTATCGCCACCGCAACCGCACTTGGCGGCGGTTCCGTGCGCGATATTCTGCTGGGCCATTACCCGCTCGGCTGGGTGAAAAACCCTGAATACGTGATTATTGTGGCAACGGCCGCGGTATTAACCACAATTGTTGCCCCCGTCATGCCTCATTTGCGCCGCCTGTTTCTGGTACTGGATGCGCTTGGGCTTATCGTCTTTTCTATTATCGGCGCACAAATCGCGCTGGATATGGGTGAAGGCCCGGTTATTGCCATTATCGCTGCCGTGGTCACGGGGGTGTTCGGCGGCGTGTTGCGCGATATGTTCTGCAAACGCATTCCGTTAGTGTTCCAGAAAGAGCTGTATGCCGGGATATCCTTTGCCGCAGCAGTGCTCTACGTTGCGTTGCAGCATTACGTTTCTAATCACGACGTGGTGGTTATCTCCACACTACTGTTTGGCTTTACCGCCCGGATGCTGGCGTTGCGCCTGAAACTCGGCCTGCCCGTTTTTCATTACAAGCACAACGCACACTGACTTAAAACCCGTTGATGTGCTGCTCTGCAAGCCACTTTGCCAGCGCAGCAACATCGGGCTGGTGCAGCCAGTTAACGATTTGCCGCGCTTTTTCTTCTCCCGTCCCCGGTAAAGCTCGCCACTCTGAACTATTCCGCAGACTCATTTCCTGCCACGTCACACTTGTGGCCGCTTTCAGTGACGCCTGAGGCAGTGGAGCCCCCATCGCCATAACCCAACGAATAAATGACCGTTCGCGTGTCAGGTTAAACCGGTGCCATACCGCTAACCCGCGCGCGGCAGAGAACCCCGGCGTCGCCTGCAACTCTGGCTGGGTTAATGAAAGCCACGAAAAAATATGGTCAAAATGGTGGGTCTGATAAAGCGTTCTCCAGGCAGACTCCCCTACACCTTCAATATCCAGCACCGGTTTCGAACTTAACCACGTCAGCCGGGCTATAAACTGTTCCATACATTCCGGGGATGCGTAGAAGCAGGTCAACGAATGGAATTTTGAGGGTGGCGGATTGGGTTTCTGTCGAAGCGGGCCCCGCCAGACGACCTTATCAATCCGGGGAATGCCCTGCCCGGCAAGGCTTATCAGGATCTGATCCCCTGGCGCAATATCCAGTTCCTGCCAGCGAGCAACAGAGCCCAGGTTAACCCGTTGAACACGTTTGTCATCCAGTTGCACAGGCTCCAGCGCGGCAATAACCGAAATCTTGCCCGTTCTTCCTACGGTGAAACGGATATCCCTTACTTCCGCAACCTGCGAAACCGGTGCATATTTCCATGCAACTACCCAGTGCCCTTCTCCGGGTAGCCAGCGCTCACCCGGTGGTTCATTCGCAGAACGAACGACAATGCCATCAGTGGCAAACGGGAGCGGGGAAGTGAGCCACTGCGCACGCTGCTTCTCGACTTCATCCACTGAGCGGACGGGCAGCGTATAGCGTGCCGTAAGGGGGAATCCGGCCTCTGTTAACGCCGCAAGACGCTGCGGCATGGTTGCCGGGCCATCCGGCCAGGCCCAGACAAACACGCCAATGCGGCTTAATTGCAGTTTGTCCGTTTTTCGCATCAGTGCACCCGCGACCTTCGCCCGGGCATTCATACCACCCATCTGCTTCTGGATATGGCTGTCGCTCAGAAGGAATAATTCGCCCTGCAACACGCTGTTCGCCAGTGCGCCTTGCAGGTGACCGGGCACCGACGGTATTGCGCGAACCTGCTCAGTCCAGTCTTCCCCCTTGTTGCCGTCCCCGCGGCTAATCGCCTGGGTTAACACCCCGTTGCGATAGACCAGCGTCACCGCCACTCCGTCGACTTTTGGCTGCACCCAGAGATCGCCGCGCGACTGCATCCACTGCCGAAGTGCCGCTTTGTGCGCCACTTTTTGCACCCCAGTATGGGAAACTGGATGCTGTATATTCCCCGCAAGCACGGGGATCGCCAGGTCCGCAGGCTCGCTGCCAAAACAACGCTGCCACTGTTTTAGCCGTGCAGTGAGCTGATCGTACACTTCATCGCTGACCGGGCTGCTGCCTTGTTGCCAGTACGCATCGTTCCAGCGTTTAAGCTGCGCACTGAGCGTCGCTATTTCTTTGTCTGCCTTTGCTGGCGGCCAAACCGGGCATACCGCCACGCCATATCCGCACCACAGCAACATCATCCCGCTTATCCATCGCCACATCGCTACCCCTCCATTGAATGATCAGAGGTATAACGCGATACGTGTCAGGGTACTAACGTCAAAACATCAACCTGCGAGGCGTTATCCAGGATTTATTGCCGTTGCAGCAAACCGTATGTAAAACCGGAAATCGTTACGCAAAATTCAATAAACCTGGTGAAAAAGTGTGACAAAGGCTACGTCACAGGGCGGTGACGTGTATAATAAGCCCGTATGTAGGACTTCTTCGCTAACACATACAAAAGACTCTCATGGCTCAAGGCACGCTTTATATTGTTTCTGCCCCTAGTGGCGCGGGTAAATCCAGCCTTATTCAGGCACTGTTAAAAACCCAACCGTTGTACGACACACAGGTTTCTGTTTCTCACACCACACGCCAACCGCGTCCGGGTGAAGTGCACGGTGAACACTATTTCTTTGTAGATCACGACGAATTCAGAGCGATGATTGGCAGAGATGCGTTTCTTGAACATGCAGAAGTTTTCGGTAACTACTACGGCACGTCGCGTGAAACTATTGAGCAGGTTCTGGCGACTGGCGTGAATGTGTTCCTCGATATCGACTGGCAGGGCGCAGCGCAAATCCGCAAGAAAATGCCTGATTCGCGCAGCATCTTTATTTTACCGCCATCGAAAGATGAACTGGATCGCCGCCTGCGTGGCCGTGGCCAGGACAGCGAAGAAGTGATCGCAAAGCGTATGGCACAGGCAGTTGCAGAAATGAGCCATTACGCGGAATATGATTACCTTATTGTGAATGATGATTTTGATGCCGCGCTGAGCGATCTCAAAACCATTCTTCGCGCAGAACGTCTGCGTATGAGCCGCCAGAAGCAGCGACATGACGCATTAATCACCAAACTGTTGGCAGACTGAACCCACTTTCAGTATCATGCCCAGTCATTTCTTCACCTGTGGAGCATTTTAAGTATGGCACGCGTAACTGTTCAGGACGCTGTAGAGAAAATTGGTAACCGTTTTGACCTGGTGCTGGTCGCCGCGCGTCGCGCTCGTCAGATGCAGGTAGGCGGCAAAGATCCGCTGGTACCGGAAGAAAACGATAAAACCACCGTTATTGCACTTCGCGAAATCGAAGAAGGTCTGATCAACAACCAGATCCTCGACGTGCGTGAGCGCCAGGAGCAGCAAGAGCAGGAAGCCGCAGAACTGCAGGCCGTAACCGCCATTGCTGAAGGTCGTCGTTAATTAAACCTGCGGGTCGCCCTTGTATCTGTTTGAAAGCCTGAATCAACTGATTCAACACTACCTGCCGGAAGACCAGATTAAGCGTCTCCAGCAGGCGTATCTCGTTGCACGTGACGCTCACGAGGGCCAGACACGTTCAAGCGGTGAACCCTATATCACGCACCCGGTAGCGGTGGCCTGTATTCTGGCCGAGATGAAACTCGACTATGAAACGCTGATGGCCGCGCTGCTGCATGACGTGATCGAAGATACCCCCGCCACCTACCAGGACATGGAACAGCTGTTTGGCAAAAGCGTTGCCGAACTGGTGGAAGGGGTGTCTAAGCTTGATAAGCTGAAATTCCGCGACAAGAAAGAGGCGCAAGCCGAAAACTTCCGCAAGATGATTATGGCGATGGTGCAGGATATCCGCGTCATACTCATCAAACTCGCCGACCGTACCCACAACATGCGCACGCTGGGCTCACTTCGCCCGGACAAACGTCGCCGCATTGCCCGTGAAACCCTCGAAATCTATAGCCCGCTGGCGCACCGTTTAGGTATCCATCACATTAAAACCGAGCTGGAAGAGCTGGGTTTTGAAGCGTTGTACCCAAACCGCTATCGCGTGATTAAAGAGGTGGTGAAAGCCGCACGTGGTAACCGTAAAGAGATGATTCAAAAAATCCTCTCTGAAATTGAAGGGCGTTTACAGGAAGCGGGAATTCCGTGCCGCGTCAGCGGTCGCGAAAAACATCTGTACTCCATCTACTGCAAAATGGTGCTCAAAGAGCAGCGTTTTCACTCGATCATGGACATCTACGCGTTTCGCGTCATCGTCCACGATTCCGATACCTGCTATCGCGTACTGGGCCAGATGCACAGCCTCTACAAACCGCGTCCAGGTCGCGTCAAAGACTATATCGCCATTCCAAAAGCGAACGGCTATCAATCTTTGCATACCTCGATGATCGGCCCTCATGGTGTTCCTGTTGAAGTGCAGATTCGCACCGAAGACATGGACCAGATGGCAGAAATGGGTGTCGCGGCACACTGGGCGTATAAAGAGCACGGTGGCGAAAGCACCACTACCGCACAGATCCGCGCGCAACGCTGGATGCAAAGCCTGCTGGAACTGCAACAGAGCGCCGGTAGCTCGTTTGAATTTATCGAGAGCGTTAAATCCGATCTCTTCCCGGATGAGATTTACGTTTTCACACCAGAGGGGCGCATCGTCGAACTGCCTGCTGGTGCAACACCTGTCGACTTCGCTTACGCAGTACATACCGATATCGGTCATGCCTGTGTCGGCGCACGCGTCGACAGACAGCCTTACCCGCTGTCTCAGCCGCTCTCAAGCGGTCAGACGGTGGAAATTATCACCGCACCGGGCGCACGTCCGAATGCGGCCTGGCTGAACTTTGTCGTGAGCTCCAAGGCACGCGCCAAAATCCGCCAGCTGTTGAAAAATCTCAAACGCGATGATTCGGTAAGCCTGGGCCGTCGTCTGCTCAACCACGCGTTGGGTGGCAGCCGTAAGCTTGCGGAAATCCCGAAAGAGAACATCCAGCACGAGCTGGAGCGCATGAAGCTTGCGTCACTTGATGACCTGCTGGCAGAAATCGGCCTCGGCAACGCCATGAGCGTGGTCGTCGCGAAAAACCTGCAGCAGGGTGATGCATCTGTTGCGCCATCTACCACACAAGGCCATGGTCATCTGCCGATCAAAGGTGCAGACGGAGTGCTTATCACCTTCGCCAAATGCTGCCGACCGATCCCGGGCGATCCGATTATTGCGCACGTCAGCCCGGGCAAAGGCCTGGTTATCCATCACGAATCCTGCCGTAACATCCGTGGCTACCAGAAAGAGCCAGAGAAGTTCATGGCGGTCGAGTGGGATAAAGAGACTGCACAGGAATTTATCACCGAAATTAAGGTGGATATGTTCAACCACCAGGGTGCACTGGCTAACCTGACGGCGGCGATTAACACGGCCTCTTCAAATATTCAGAGTCTGAATACCGAAGAAAAAGATGGCCGCGTTTACAGCGCCTTTATCCGCCTGACGGCCCGTGACCGCGTGCATCTGGCAAACATTATGCGCAAAATCCGCGTGATGCCGGACGTGATTAAAGTCACCCGAAACAGAAACTAGTTTTATGAATGCACAACGTTATGCACGTATCTGCGAGATGCTCGCCAGGCGCCAACCGGACCTGACGGTCTGCATGGAGCAGGTCCATAAACCTCATAACGTCTCAGCGATTGTCCGTACCGCCGATGCCGTTGGCGTGCATGAAGTGCACGCCGTCTGGCCGGGTTCCCGGACGCGCAACATGGTATCCGCAGCGGCAGGCAGCAACAGCTGGGTGTCAGTGAAAAACCATCAGACCATTGGCGAAGCCGTATCGCACCTGAAAGGGCGCGGGATGCAGGTTCTTGCCACCAACCTGTCCGATAAAGCCGTCGACTTCCGCGAGATAGATTACACCCGCCCGACCTGCATTCTGATGGGTCAGGAAAAAACCGGGATCTCGCAAGAAGCGCTGGATCTGGCGGATCAGGACATCATCATCCCGATGATTGGCATGGTGCAGTCGCTGAACGTCTCTGTGGCCTCGGCGCTCATTCTGTATGAAGCGCAACGCCAGCGTCAGAACGCCGGTATGTACAAACGCAGCAACAGCATGTTGCCGGAAGACGAACAGCAACGCCTGCTGTTTGAAGGCGGCTATCCGGTGCTGGCCCGCGTGGCGAAGCAGAAAAAATTACCTTACCCCCACGTCAACGCGCAGGGCGAAATCGAAGCCGATGCCGAGTGGTGGTCCACCATGCAGTACGCAGGATAACCCATGAAAGGCCGCCTGCTGGATGCCATTCCGCTTAATACGCTGACAGGCGTGGGCGCAGCGCAAGGCAGCAAACTGGCGAAAATTGGTCTGCACACCGTGCAGGATCTCCTGCTCCACCTCCCCCTGCGTTACGAAGACCGCACCCAGCTGTATAAAATTGGCGATCTCCTTCCCGCGATTTACGCCACGGTTGAAGGCGAAGTGCTGAACTGCAACATCACTTTCGGCGGCCGCCGGATGATGACCTGCCAGATTAGCGACGGCACCGGCATCCTCACCATGCGTTTTTTCAACTTCAGCGCAGCGATGAAAAACAGCCTGGCCACTGGCCGACGTGTGCTCGCGTACGGGGAAGCCAAACGCGGCAAATACGGCGCGGAGATGATCCACCCGGAATACCGTGTGCAGGGCGATCTCAGCACACCGGAACTACAGGAAACGCTGACCCCGGTTTACCCGACCACCGAAGGCATCAAACAGGCCACGTTACGTAAGCTCACCGATCAGGCGCTGGAGCTGCTCGATACCTGCGCCATTGCCGAACTGCTGCCGCCTGAGCTGGCTCAGGGAATGATGAGCCTGCCGCAAGCGCTGCATACGCTGCATCGCCCGCCTCCGTCGCTACAGCTCAGTGATTTAGAAAGCGGCCAGCATCCGGCACAGCGGCGGCTTATCCTTGAAGAATTACTGGCGCATAACCTGAGTATGCTGGCACTGCGTGCAGGCGCGCAGCGTTTCCACGCTCAGCCGTTAAGCACCCATGATGATTTAAAAGATAAGCTGCTGGCATCGCTGCCGTTTAAACCTACGGGCGCACAGGCGCGCGTGGTAGCCGAGATTGAACGTGATATGGCGCTCGATGTACCCATGATGCGTCTGGTACAGGGTGATGTGGGTTCCGGTAAAACGCTGGTTGCTGCACTGGCCGCCCTGCGTGCGATCGCCCACGGCAAACAGGTGGCGCTGATGGCACCCACTGAACTCCTGGCAGAGCAACACGCAAACAACTTCCGCAACTGGTTTGCCCCGCTTGGCGTTGAAGTCGGCTGGCTTGCCGGTAAGCAAAAGGGCAAAGCGCGTCTTGCGCAACAGGACGCCATTGCCAGCGGCGAAGTGCAGATGATTGTCGGCACACACGCCATCTTCCAGGAACAGGTGCAGTTTAATGGCCTGGCCCTGGTGATCATCGACGAACAACACCGTTTTGGTGTGCATCAGCGTCTGGCGCTGTGGGAAAAGGGTCTTCAGCAGGGCTTCCACCCGCATCAGCTGATCATGACCGCGACACCAATCCCCCGTACCCTGGCGATGACCGCCTACGCCGATCTGGACACCTCCACTATCGACGAACTGCCGCCAGGCCGTACCCCTGTCACCACGGTTGCCATCCCGGACACGCGCCGCAGCGATATCATCGACCGCGTACGCAACGCCTGTACTCACGAAGGCCGCCAGGCGTACTGGGTCTGCACGCTGATTGAAGAATCCGAGCTGCTTGAAGCGCAGGCGGCAGAGGCAACGTGGGAAGAGCTGAAACTGGCCCTGCCAGAGCTGAACGTGGGCCTGGTTCACGGGCGCATGAAGCCTGCCGAAAAACAGGCGGTGATGCAGTCATTCAAACAGGGTGATTTGCACTTGCTGATTGCCACCACTGTCATTGAAGTAGGCGTGGATGTTCCTAACTCCAGCCTGATGATCATTGAAAACCCGGAACGTCTTGGCCTTGCGCAACTCCACCAGCTGCGTGGCCGTGTCGGGCGTGGTGCCGTGGCTTCCCACTGCGTATTGCTCTACAAAGCCCCGCTTTCGAAAACGGCACAAATGCGTTTGCAGGTGTTACGCGACAGCAACGATGGCTTCGTGATTGCGCAAAAAGATCTGGAGATCCGCGGCCCGGGCGAATTGCTGGGCACACGCCAGACGGGGAACGCCGAATTCAAGGTGGCCGATCTGCTGCGCGATCAGGCCATGATCCCCGAAGTTCAGCGCCTTGCCCGCCATATTCATGAACGTTACCCGGATCAGGCAACCGCGCTTATTGAACGCTGGATGCCTGAAACCGAGCGCTATTCCAACGCCTGATATCAGGCAAACATTGGCAGCATCAGGTACAGCTTGATCACCAGCGCGTTGACGATATCAATAAAGAACGCCCCCACCATCGGAACCACCAGAAACGCCATATGAGAGGGACCGAATCGCTCGGTGATCGCCTGCATGTTGGCAATAGCGGTCGGCGTCGCACCCAGACCAAACCCGCAATGCCCCGCAGCCAGTACCGCAGCATCGTAGTTTTTACCCATCATGCGCCAGGTGACAAACATGGCATACAGGGCCATAAACAGGGCCTGAACCGCCAGAATAGCGACCATCGGCAGCGCCAGAGAGGCCAGTTCCCAGAGCTTGAGGCTCATCAGCGCCATCGCCAGGAACAGTGACAGGCAGACGTTACCCAGCACCGAAACGGCACGTTCGAACACGCGGTAGAAGCCCATTGCGGCCAGACCGTTACTCAGCACCACCCCGACAAACAGCACGCAAACAAATGTCGGCAGTTCAAATGCGGAGCCTGCCAGCCATTGCGCAACCACTTTGCCCATGGTCAGGCAGATGGCAATCATCGCGATGGTTTCAATCAGCACCAGCGAAGTAATACTGCGCCCGACATCCGGCTTTTCAAACGCCGTGGGCACCAGTTCATCGTCCGGTCTGCCATCTGGCGTAGTAGAGTGCTTCACCAGATAGCGCGCCACCGGGCCACCAATCAACCCGCCCAGCACCAGGCCGAAGGTTGCGCAGGCCATCGCCACTTCCGTTGCGTTTTCAAAGCCGTAACGCTCAATGAACAGCTTGCTCCACGCGGCACCGGTGCCATGTCCACCAGACAGCGTGATTGACCCTGCCAGCAGTCCCATCAGCGGATCCAGCCCCAGCAGCGTGGCCATGCCGATACCGATAGCGTTTTGCATCAGCAGCAGCCCAACCACCACAATCAAAAATACGCCGAGCACTTTACCGCCCGCGCGCAGGCTCGCCAGGTTGGCATTCAGGCCGATGGTGGCAAAGAAAGCCAGCATCAGCGGGTCTTTCAGGGACATATCAAAATCAATTTCCCAGCCCATGCTTTTTTTCAGCACCAGCAGGGCCAGCGCCACCAGTAATCCACCGGCAACGGGTTCAGGAATGGTGTACTTCTTGAGAAGGGAAACACTGTGTACCAGTTTACGGCCAAGCAGTAAGACCAGCGTTGCGGCAACAAGTGTCGACAACGTATCGAGGTGAATCATAGAGGGCTCCTTATTCTGCGCGTATTCCACTCACACGCGGCGTTATCCTGGCGGGTTTGCGCTCGTCATGAGCCACCCGCGTAAAAAGTGTAATTTTTTTTCCTGACGGCGTGTAAAAAAGGTGCCCATAGCGGCAGATTTTCTTATCTTTTTTTGCTGGCAATCGTTTGCTTTTACCAACTGGTCAGATAAAATGCCCGCTTTTCTACCGTGGGATTGCTGCCGATGTCCGTTAACACCATAGAGTCTCCCGATGCGCAACCGATTGCGCAGCCGCAAAACAGTGAATTGATCTACCGCCTTGAAGATCGCCCACCACTGCCTCAAACCCTGTTTGCCGCTTGTCAGCATTTACTGGCGATGTTTGTTGCGGTGATCACGCCTGCTCTGCTGATTTGCCAGGCGCTTGGTTTACCGGCTCAGGACACACAACACATCATCAGCATGTCCCTGTTCGCCTCTGGCGTGGCCTCGATTATTCAGATTAAAGCGTGGGGTCCGGTGGGTTCGGGCTTGCTGTCGATTCAGGGCACCAGTTTTAACTTTGTGGCACCGCTGATTATGGGCGGCACGGCGCTGAAAACCGGTGGTGCAGATGTCCCGACCATGATGGCAGCCCTGTTCGGCACCCTGATGCTGGCAAGCTGCACGGAAATGGTTATCTCCCGCGTTCTGCACCTGGCGCGCCGCGTGATCACCCCACTGGTGTCCGGCGTGGTAGTGATGATTATCGGCCTGTCTCTGATTCAGGTTGGCCTGACCTCCATCGGCGGCGGTTATGGCGCAATGGCCGACCATACCTTCGGCGCACCGAAAAACCTGCTGCTGGCAGGCGTGGTGCTGGCGATCATTATTCTGCTTAACCGTCAGCGTAACCCTTACCTGCGCGTCGCGTCACTGGTGATCGCCATGGCTGCCGGTTATCTGCTGGCATGGGCGCTGGGGATGCTGCCGGAAAATACTGCCCCCACCAGCAGTGCATTAATCACCATCCCGACCCCGCTGTACTACGGCCTGGGCATTGACTGGGGTCTACTGGTGCCGCTGATGCTGGTCTTTATGATCACCTCGCTGGAAACCATCGGTGATATTACGGCGACGTCTGATGTCTCTGAGCAGCCAGTTTCTGGCCCGCTGTACATGAAACGCCTGAAAGGCGGCGTGCTGGCAAACGGCCTGAACTCGTTTGTCTCTGCGGTGTTCAACACCTTCCCGAACTCCTGCTTCGGCCAGAATAATGGCGTGATCCAGCTGACCGGCGTTGCCAGCCGCTACGTCGGTTTTGTGGTGGCACTGATGCTGATCGTGCTCGGCCTGTTCCCGGCAGTAAGTGGTTTTGTGCAGCACATTCCTGAGCCTGTGCTTGGCGGCGCAACGCTTGTGATGTTCGGGACTATCGCCGCATCGGGTGTGCGCATTGTCTCGCGCGAGCCGCTGAATCGCCGTGCGATCATGATTATCGCGCTGTCTCTGGCTGTCGGCCTGGGTGTTTCTCAGCAGCCGCTGATCCTTCAGTTCGCACCAGACTGGCTGAAAAACCTGCTCTCTTCCGGCATCGCGGCTGGCGGTATTACGGCCATCGTACTGAACCTCGTTTTCCCGCCTGAAAAAAATTGATCGCCATCACGGCAGGCAGTCAATGCCTGCCGTGACATCTAATTACACCATTCCCGCCTTGAGCATTGCGCATAAATCGTGCATAACTCCTTTATGTGCGTTTCGCGGGATGGAAGACCATGAAATTTATTGGAAAGCTGCTCGTTTATCTTCTGATAGCCCTGTTAATTGTGGTTCTGGCGTTCTATTTCCTGCTCCAGACTCGCTGGGGTGCGTCTGAGGTCAGTAGCTGGGTCACGGTCAATACCGATTACGAACTCAGTTTCGACCAGATGGATCATCGCTTCTCGTCACCTTCCCACATCATTCTGGAAAACATCACCTTTGGCCGCGACGGCAAACCCGCCACTCTGGTGGCGAAAAAAGTAGATATCGGTTTAAGCAGCCGCCAGATAACCGATCCGCTGCACGTGGATACCATCACCCTGTATGACGGAACGCTGAATCTCTCTCCGCAAACGGCGCCTCTGCCCTTCCAGGCAGACCGCTTGCAGTTAAACAACATGGCCTTTAACAGCCCGAATACCGACTGGGATCTGAGCGCGCAGAAAGTGACGGGCGGCGTGAGCCCGTGGCAGCCAGAGGCAGGTAACGTGCTGGGTAAAAACGCGCAGATCCAGATGAGTGCTGGGTCGCTCACCCTGAATGGCGTACCAGCCAGTAACGTGCTGATCCAGGGGCAGCTCAACGGTAAAGAGGTGGTTCTGAACACCATTGGCGCGGATATGGCGCGCGGCTCACTTACCGGCTCGGCCTTGCGTAACGCCGATGGCAGCTGGATTATCGACTCTATGCGCCTGAATGACATCCGCCTGCAAAGCGATAAATCACTGATGGATTTCTTTGCCCCCATAACCACGCTGCCGTCCTTGCAGATTGGCCGGCTGGAGGTGACCGACGCGCGCCTGCAAGGCCCGGACTGGGCAGTGACGGATCTCGATTTAAGCTTGCGCAACCTGACCCTGAGCAAAGGTGACTGGCAAAGCCAGGACGGGCGGTTATCGATGAACGCCAGTGAGTTTATCTATGGCTCTGTGCATCTGTTTGACCCGATCCTGAATGCAGAATTCGCCCCGCAGGGCATTGCGCTGCGCCAGTTTACCTCTCGCTGGGAGGGCGGCATGGTGCGCACCTCCGGCAACTGGCAGCGCGACGGAAAATCGCTGGTGCTGGACGATGCCGCCATTGCCGGGCTGGAATACACTCTGCCGCAGAACTGGAAAACCCTGTGGATGGACCCGCTGCCTGAATGGCTGAACAGCGTGACGCTGAAAAAATTCGGCCTGAGCCGCAACCTGGTGATTGATATCGATCCGGCCTTCCCGTGGCAAGTCACCTCTCTGGACGGCTACGGCGCAAACCTGCAACTGGCAAAAGACCGCCAGTGGGGCGTGTGGAGCGGCAGCGCAACGCTGAATGGCGCAGCAGCGACCTTTAACCGCGTGGACGTGCGACGCCCGTCGCTCACGCTGAATGCCAACGCATCGACCGTTAACATCAGCGAGCTGAGCGCTTTTACCGAGAAAGGCATTCTGGAGGCCACCGCGACGGTTTCACAACTGCCGCAGCGGCAAACCACAGTCAGCCTGAACGGGCGAGGCGTGCCGCTGAACGTGATCCAGCACTGGGGTTGGCCAGCGCTGCCGATTGCGGGAGATGGCAATGTGCAGTTGACCGCCAGCGGCAGCGTGCAGGCCAGTGCGCCCTTGACGCCAACGGTGAACGGCAAGCTGAACGCGGTGAATATGGATAAACAGCAGGTGCAGCAGACGATGACGGGCGGTGTGGTTTCAACACCACCCTCACCCCAGCCCTCTCCCTGAAAGGGAGAGGGAGCAAACCATTCCCTCGCCCCTTTGGGGAGAGGGTTAGGGTGAGGGGAATTAAAGGTGAACCACCACCTCATTCCCCTCAGCTTTCACTACCACGCCCCACTCACTACCCGCATGTGAACCGCCTTTCACGCCGCTCACCTGCTGCACGTTGCGCAGGCAGACGGACCAGTTTCGCGCCTCACCTTCGCCTTTGATGGTCACCGTGCCGCCGCTGCGTGTGGCCTTCAGCGTAAACACCACCGAGCCATTCGCCGCAGGCACTTCGCTGACTGCCGTTGCGCCATCGCCCAGGTTAAACAGCTGGAAGGCAGTGCCCTCGTTCCACGCGTAGTCTGGCTTCTGGTTGTTGTTACCCAGCGCCAGCAGGGTGTTATCGCGCACGTACACCGGCAGGCTGCGGAAGTCGTGCTGCTGTTTGTGCCAGCGACTGCCCTGGATTTCATCGTTGTGCCACAGGTGTGTCCAGCGTCCTTCCGGCAGATAGAACTGCACATCACCCGCTTCGGAGAACACCGGCGCAACCATCATGGAATCGCCGAGCATGTACTGGCGGTCGAGATAATCGCACGCCGGATCGTCCGGGAATTCCAGCATCATCGCCCGCAGCATCGGGGTGCCCAGCTCACGCGCCAGCGCGGCCTGGCGATACAGATACGGCATCATCTGGCATTTCAGCTGCGTGAAGTGGCGCACCACGTCGCAGGACTCGTCATCGTACGCCCACGGCACACGGTAGGATTTGCTGCCGTGCAGGCGACTATGGCTGGAGAACAGCCCGAACGCGCACCAGCGTTTGTAGACATGCGCCGGGGCCGTATTTTCGAACCCGCCGATATCGTGGCTCCAGAAGCCAAAGCCAGACAGACCAATCGACAACCCACCACGCAGGCTTTCTGCCATCGATTCATAGTTGGCGTAGCAGTCACCGCCCCAGTGCACCGGGAACTGTTGCGCCCCCACAGACGCTGAACGGGCAAACAGCACCGCCTCTTCTTCGCCGACGGTTTCTTTCAGTACGTTCCACACCAGTTCGTTATAGATGTAGGCGTAGTGGTTGTGCATTTTCTGCGGATCCGAACCATCAAACCACTGCACGTCGGTCGGGATACGCTCGCCAAAGTCGGTTTTGAAGCAATCCACGCCAATATCCACCAGGCCTTTCAGCTTGTCGGCGTACCACTTACAGGCTTCCGGGTTGGTAAAGTCATAAATCGCCAGACCCGGCTGCCACTTATCCCACTGCCACAGAGAGCCATCCGGGCGTTTAAGCAGATAGCCTTTCTCTTTTAGCTCGTTAAACACCGGTGATTTCTGGCCAATGTACGGGTTGATCCACACGCAGACTTTAAGTCCTTTTTCCTTCAGGCGGCGGATCATCCCTTTAGGGTCCGGGAAGGTCACCGGGTCCCACTCGAAATCGCACCACTGGAAGGCTTTCATCCAGAAGCAGTCGAAGTGGAAAACGTGCAGCGGCAGGTCGCGCTCGGCCATACCGTCGATGAAGCTGTTTACTGTGGCTTCGTCATAGTTGGTGGTAAACGAGGTCGTCAGCCACAGGCCGAAAGACCATGCCGGCGGCAGCGCCGGACGCCCGGTGAACTGCGTATAGCGGTTTAATACCTCTTTCGGCGTCGGGCCGTCGATCACGAAATATTCCAGATGTTCGCCTTCAACGCTGAACTGCACTTTGGAGACTTTCTCAGAGCCGATTTCAAACGAGACGTTTTGTGGGTGATTCACCAGCACGCCGTAGCCGCGGTTGGTGAGATAGAACGGGATATTTTTATACGACTGTTCGGTACTGGTGCCGCCATCGCGGTTCCAGGTTTCGACCGTCTGGCCATTGCGCACCAGTGCGGTAAAGCGCTCGCCCAGCCCGTAGACCGTTTCGCCCACACCCAGATCCAGACGTTCGAAGAGATAGTTGCGATCGGTGTTGCTGTCCTGCACGTAGCCGTTGTTTTTCAGCTGGCTGCCGGTAATACGCTGGCCATTACGCAGGAAATCCAGCGCCCAGAACTCACCTTTGGTGACGCGTACGCTGACGTTGCCGCTTTTCAGCTCGGCAAATTCCGCATTGTTTTGAATCTCTACCTTCACGTCTTTCAGCACGTTCAACGGATAGTGCGGGCCGTTATCCAGCGCCCCCTGGAAGTGCTCAATGCGCACCCCGACAATCCCTTCCTGTGGCGCGAACAGACGAACCGTAAACATCAGGCTGTCGAGCTGCCAGGCGCGCTCGCGCACATCACGCGGCGCAACGTAGACCACCAGGTCGTTGCCCTGCTGTTCCACATCAAATACCTGCACCGGGTAAGTTACCTCCAGGCCAGGTTGAATGAGCCAGTTTCCATCACTGATTTTCATCTTATCGTCCTCTTAGTTCTGTAATTCTTTGCTGGTCGTCAGATGCCTGCCCTGTAGCGATAAGGTCACTGAGACCGGTTACAGAGGTTTTAAACCATTGTTCCAGGGGCGAGTATTGCGTTTTCTGGTTAGCAAATTACGTTTCTTGTTTTTTGTGATCGAGGTAAATGTTGGGAGCGCGCAGGGCTAACATGAGGATTTTCTTAGGAATTAACTGAAATGGCTTAATGCAGGTCAAAAGAGACGTGAAAAAAGTGTGTCGGGGTATGTGGTAAATGCCTGAAAGTAGCTATAATGCGCCCCGCCTCCATGTAGCAATGCAGGCGCGGAAGATCGTCATCTCCGGTGAGGTGGCTGGACTTCAAATCCAGTTGGGGACGCCAGCGTTCCCGGGCAGGTTCGACTCCTGTGATCTTCCGCCAAAAATTAAGCTTTAGACGATCAGCTTATTGCCCCTTGTGATCTCAACATATCAACATTGTTAAGTTTAAACTTAAAGCCATCATGATTTTTCTGTTTAAAATCGACTGACCATTCATTAAATATGATCCAGAGAAAAGCAGCTCTTTCAGTGAAGAGAATTTTATCCTGCCCATCTTGAATATTATAGTCTCGCCTAATTTCATTCTTAACACTTTCATCAAGACTAGGGTTTATCTCTAATTCAACAGGGAGAAACTTAATCCATAAGTCATCGTAATCAAGGCCAAATTCATGATTAATGGAATCGGTTAACTCGGTTACATCAGAAACTCTAGAAAAATTGAAATTTTTATAATTTAGATTGTTTTTGCTATCCTCCTGATAAGCTCTAAATATCCAATTTCTCCCATCAAAAAGAATTACTAATGGTGATAACATCCTTTCACCAACATCACCACTTCTTATTGAATTATATGAACATTTAATTTTGGTTTTGTTAAAAATTGCCCTTGTTATTTTCGCCACTTTAATCTTGTCAAGTGGAGGCATATATAAACCAATTCGTTCAAAAACCACAATATTTCGGCCGCGAAGAATTTTATTTTTATCAAAACCGGATGATAACATATCTAATGCGTCCTCAGCAGATATGTCTATTAATGGAGTAAATTCATTTGATACGGTGAATTTTTTTGTTTTATTACTATACAATAAATTATTAGCCCTGATTTTTTTGTATCCATTCAAAATTCGAGTTGCAGTAATTTCGGACACAGCAAACTCTTCAATAATATCTGAGCGACTCAAGGTACCTGTAAAAAACAATCTAAAATCTATAAATGCAAGACGTATCGCTAGATCATAATCATCATTAATTATACTTTTGAAGTCCATAAACTTATCCCCCATCATGTAGCTAATTAGAAGATTTTATCTTATCGCCAAACCAAAGTACATATCATTTTGATAGCGACAAGAGATACATAACACACAAAAAAACACGTTTTTAGATAGCCAGTGTTGACATGGATTCATCATGGATATAGATTGGGTAACAGAAGGTTCAATCCTGAGCCTTCATAACCAATGCAAGAGGTATTCCGAATGGCTACGAATCCGCCAAAAGATAACCATCGTAATGGCATGGTGAAAGGTCGGTCGCAAGTTTTTAACCCAACAACTGAAATCTGGATAAAGAGGGATACCAACACGGGGAGGTTTATGGATGGAAAAGCAGACGGCACACCATTTAAAGGTGTAAGGAAAGAAAAGTAAGCGGGAAGACGCTCAAATCATACCCGCCTTACTTTGACGCAGCACCGTCGAAAAGATGGTGCTAATCGCATGAAACTGTTGGCAAGGGTGGCAGTTTTTTTTGCTCTGGTCAACAGTCTCATCAAAAAATATGAGACTAAAACCAATGCAATTTACTCACTATGATTTACAGCAGCTTAAAGTCGGTCAAGTAGTCCAAGTCCAACTTTCTGGTAATGCTGCTAATGTTAAACTGATGGATTCTGTTAACTTCAACAACTACAGAAATGGTCGCCGCCATACATATTATGGGGGCTATGTGACCAAGACGATATCTAGTTTATCGATTCCAAACAGCGGGCACTGGCACTTAACAGTCGATCTTGGTGGTTATCCAGGCTCTGTACGTTCATCAATCAATGTGTCATAGTTTTATTTTTCAGGAGGTATGATAATGCCTCCTTTTTCGATTGGATTTTTTATGAAAGCTTTAGCATTGTTTGGTAGTACTGCACGTTGTGAACGTGAAATCGACTCCGATATTGATTTATTAGGTGTTTACGATAAAACTACTATTCATTACAGTTCTGAATCTATAGTCAACCTGTATTTATATCCTGAGAAGTTACTTATTGACAAAATGGAGACAGGTGATTTATTTGCTCTACACTTGGTAAAAGAAGCGCTTCCTATACATGGAGGAGAATGTTTAAAAGAAATATTCAGTGCTTTCAAATACAAACAAGACTATTCTTATGAAATAAATACAGCATTATTTATTAGTAAGATCCTGATTAAAAACTACACCTCAATTGCAAACAAAGCAATTGTTAATAAGAAACTAGCTTGGTGTCTAAGGACAATTATCATTGCGATTTCTGCGCAAGATAAAAAGCCAGTATTTTCAAAGCGATCTATTTCAGAATACATTAAACTACCAAGCTTTACTGCAACTGAAATTCTTTATTTCATAAATACAAAGCGTATAAAGCATGCACTTCCCATAGAATACATCGAAAGATATGATACTTTATTTAATGAAATATCTAGCCCCTATTATGTAAATGACCAATTCTATAAAGACCCATTGGTAATGGATATCCTTTTCAGCGTTGGGTTGATACATTCATCATCAAAAAGTCAATCTGCATCATATTCTTAAAGCTTATATTTCTCTTCTTCTAGTCTTATATGGCAGGCTTCTTTAACCCACTTACTAAAATTCCCTTTCCCCGCTGCCTTCTCAATCTGTTCCAAAAGCTCATCCTCAAAACGAATGTTTTTCATGGTGCTCTTGGTGCGGTCAAAATTTGGTTTCTTTTTCTCTTGCATGGTAGGTACCACTTAGGTTAGTTTATCTGCATGTGGTACCTACCACATGGATTCGGAATTCTGACAACGCCCAGCAGTGTTGGAGCACTAAAGGGCGTCTAACCTCACCAACTATCAAGGAGTTGATTATGGCTGATTTGCATTCTACCCCAGACACCGACGAAACCGGAACCGAGCGTTCGCTAATTGTGGGATATCGTCCGAAGGTTCACGACAAAACCACCCCCAATATTATTCTTTCCGGCAAATGGCTGCGCGCTGCGGGGTTTGAAACCGGACATCAGGTCACAGTGAAAGTCATGAAAGGCTGCATTGTATTGATGGCATATAACGAGAACGAGCAAAAGTTGCTGGACGATTACAAACAGATGAAAGAAAAGCTCGTTCAAATAGAAAATGTCCTCGCAGGCATTCAGTCTGATATTCCTGGAAAGCTGCTCGCAAAATCAGTGACAAACCACCAGGCTTAGCAGCTGTTTCTGGCATACTACGAGCCTATAGCGTTATGGGTTAAGAATGTGGAGGCGACATGACAGATAAAGACGTAATCCAATCTCCGGCAGGCGAGTTTGTTATGTTTACCAGTGATGATGGAACTGTTCGCATCACATGTCGCTTTGAACATGAAACGCTCTGGCTATCGCAAGCAGCCATTGCGTCTCTTTATCAGGTCACTCCTCAAGCCATTACTCAGCATATTAAAGCAATTTACGAAGATGGTGAGCTTGAACAAAAAGCAACTTGTAAGGCTTACTTACAAGTTCAGCAAGAAGGCCAGCGAAAGGTCAATCGCAACACACTTCACTATAGCCTGCCCGTTATTCTCGCTGTCGGCTACCGCGTTCGCTCGCCTCGCGGCATCCAGTTCCGCCAATGGGCCACCCAAACGCTGCAAGAATACCTGATTAAAGGCTTCGTTATGGACGACGAACGCCTTAAAAATCCGCCCGTTGGATCATCAGCCGCACCTGACTATTTCGATGAAATGCTGGAACGCATTCGCGACATACGGGCCAGCGAACGCCGGGTATATTTACGTGTGAGGGAGATTTTCGCGTTAGCTGCTGACTATCAACCGTCACTCAAAGAAACTACGCAATTCTTTCAGGCCATCCAGAATAAACTGCATTTCGCCTGCACCGGCCACACCGCTGCTGAGTTGGTTCACCAACGCGCCGATGCCAGCCAACCTCACATGGGGCTGACCAGCTATAAAGGCGAAGAAGTCGGTAAAAGCGATGTCACTACCGCAAAAAACTACCTGTCCCAGGATGAAGTCAGCGAGCTTAATCGCGTTGTGAATATGTGGCTCGATTTTGCAGAAGATCAGGCCAGACGCCGCCAGCAGGTATTTTTAAGAGACTGGCAAACTAAACTCGATCAGTTCCTGCAATTTAACGATCGGGACGTTCTGCAAGGCGCAGGTAAAGTCAGTAAGAAAATAGCCAATGAAAAAGCGCAGGCCGAATACAGTCAATTTGCGGAGCAACAACGGCGCTTAAAAGAAGCCGAAGGAGAAAAGGATATTGTCGCTTTGCTACAGTGGGAAAAAGGGCCGAAAAAGTAGTCACGCCACGCTGTCATACTGACTTTTCTCATCATCCTGAATGAGAAAAACGCTGGAAAGCGCCTCGCAATTTCTTAATTGCACGATCCGGTTAATACCTCATCTTTGTCATACTCCTGCCACTCACAGCCTGGCTGCCAATGGCAGCCATTGCATTTATAAACTACAGCTTATATTGTATTATTTATAAGCTACAGCTTATCATGGACGATCGCATGTGGAAGGTACTGTTGGGAAGGGTATTTGAGCAATGGCTGGACGAGCAGGATGAAGGATTACAGGAAAAGATCTTCGCAGATCTGCTAAATCTGCAAAATTATGGACCTCATCTTCCTCACCCTTACGTCGATACCGTCAAAGGTTCACAGTATAAGAATATGAAAGAGTTACGTATTCAGTATGCTGGCCGCCTGGTTCGTGCATTTTTTGCTTTTGATCCCGAACGCCAGGCTATCGTACTTTGCGCGGGTGATAAGAGTAATAAAAAGTACTTTTATGAAAGACTCATTCGTATTGCAGATGAAGAGTTCTCAACCCATCTGGCAGCACTGGAGGCTACAAAATGAAAACCTTAAACGAAGCAATTGCATCCCGTTCGCCCGAAAGCCAGCAGCGAATCAGAGGGATGGCTGAAGAATTAATCCTCGAAACCGGTCTACAGCTGGTTCGCGAAGAGTTAAAGCTGTCGCAAAAGCATGTCGCCAGCATCATGGGGATCAGCCAGCCCGCAATCACACAGCTGGAGCAGCGAGGCAATGAACTGAAAATTGCCACGCTTAAGCGCTACATTGAAGCCATGGGCGGCAAACTCCGCATCGATGTGGAGCTTCCGGACGGTAAGCACATAGCTTTTGATATTTAAGCGAATAAAGAGTGATTAAATTCCCATAAGTGACATTGCAGTTGTCCACTTTTGCCGAACAACTGCAATTTGAGTAATCCCTATCACCCCAACCGCATATGCAGCAGCGGAAACGGATTCCCCTGCCCGTCCAGCTCTGAGCGGCCAACCTGCTCAAACCCCATATGGCGATAAAACGCGACGCCCTGCGGGTTTTGCTCGTTAACATCCACTTCGTTCGCGCCAAAATGTTCAATGGCGTATTTCAGCAGTAATTTTCCGACACCTTTCCCACGGCTTACATCATCGACAAATAACATTTCAATGCGGTTTTCATCAACACCTAAAAAGCCGTGAATCACTCCCGTTTCATCGCGGGCAATCACGACCCGGAGGTTGGGTAAATACGCGTTAAGCAATAACGGGCGCAGCGTCGCAATATCGCTTTCCTGCAAAAAGTGGTGAGTAGCACGAACGGAAGATTCCCAGATCGCGACAAGACGTTCGAATTGTGAGGGGACTGCGTTTTCTATTTTCATGGGGGGATGATGTTCGGACAAGCACCGTATTTCAAGTCAATCTGTGCGGCCAGTTCTTAATCTTCTTTCTTAAGGAGAATTTTTTGTCTTTACGAAGCGACTAAAGACGTCTTTAAAATAAAAGACTTACAGCGGCACCATGGTCCGGCCGAAAATCGCCGAAGCGTTTCCTGTAGGCCGGGGCGAGGCGCATGGATGCGCCGAGAGGGCGCGACTTGCAGGGACGCTGCATCGCACCCGACCCGATAAGCCGAAAGGAATAAGCTGAGGACAAAATTGCCGGGAGCAATTTTGGACAGCGCTTGCGCTGGCCCCGAAGGGGTGAGCCCCAGGGATGGGGCGAACAATCCGCGAAGCGGCGATTTTCTTGCCGGGAGCCCGGGTCGCCAGGGTAGCGGCGGTGAGCTACCCTGGCACGTTCACCGGTAATGTGGTGACAGAGTGGCAGGGAACGTAAAGTGAACGGAATAACCACCACAGCCGTATGTTCCCCCTCACCCTAACCCTCTCCCAAAAGGAGAGGGGATCCGCTGAACTACGCCCGCACCTCCATCACCGCATACACCCCGTCCTTCGGCACAATCACGGTGACATTTTCCACCGACACACCCGCCGCGAGGTGAATATCCTGCAACCGCTGCAACGAACGCGGGAAGATGTGTTCCCAGCCAATGCAGCGCAGGGCAAAGTCGATTTGCGGGCTGCTGGTCAGCATGTTCGACACAATCACCGCGCCGCCAGGCTTCACCAGCCGCAGTGCGCGTTGCAAAAAAACCGCCGCATCCGTGTCGTTGAAATATTCGAAAATCCCCAGCGCATCCACCAGGTCTGCCTGATGCTCGCCCAGCTCCAGCAGTAAATCTTCGTTTCGCACCAGGGTATGTACCAGATCACGCCTGAGCAGGGTCAGCTGTTCATCCACGGTCAGCCCATCCTGCGCCGCCATCGTTTCCGCCCATCTCAGGGCAACCGGGTCTTTATCCACCAGCGAAAGATGCACGTTTTGCCCATTCAGTCTGGCGATGCGCAATGCCTCCAGCACCGGAATCGCCGCGCCACACGCCAGGCTAACCCAGTCGCTTTCGATATTGTTGTGAATATACTTTCCGACCAGTGCGCCCAACACCCTGGCGCGAGAGCGAATGCCGATGGCATCGTTGGCGTGGATAAACCACTGGCGGCTGTCGCTGTCCATTTTTGTTCCTTCGGGAAGGCGTTCCTCCAGCGGATTTTGCAGCACAAACAGCGCCAGCGCAGTGGGGACAAGCCGGGTGCGCCAGGCTTCCAGCGCCGGGCGGTTGCGGTAGGCTTGTTCAGAATAACGGTGCCGGGGCACCAGAATCGGCAGCCCGCCTTCTTCGTAATCCAGCAACGGGGACATGAGCCGGGTATCCGCTTTCAGTGCCTGGTCGATAGCGTTTATTTCGCGGATGGTGTCGTCTTTCATCGGCCACTGGTCGCTGACGTCGGGAAATGAGGCGCTAAAAATGGTCATATTTTCCGGCGCGTTGCCGCGAAAAGGCTGCCAGTTCATCTCATCGTCCCCCGTTGCGCTTTTAACGGAAGTCTATCCAGGCAGGCCAGTAATACCCTACGAAGAAAGCACGATCTTCACTGCTTCACCCACACCAGCTGGTCAACCCGGAAGCCCAGGCTACGTGCAGTATTCAGGTATTCCTGTTTCACTTCATCGGGAATGGTTGGCGTGCGTGACAGGATCCACAGGTAATCACGATTCGGACCGCTGACCAGCGCAAACTGGTACGCATCGTCCAGCGCGATCACGTTATAGCCGCCGTAGAACGGGCCGAAGAACGACACCTTCAGCGCGGCGGTAGTCGGCGCGCCGGTAAAGTACGCTTTACCCTCGCTCTCGTTCCACTCGTTTTTCACCGGATCGTAACCCCGGTTAAGTACGCTAATACCGCCGTCTCCGCGCTCGCCATAGGTTGCAGTCACCTGCACAAGCCCGCGCTCAAAGCGGTTTTCCAGGCGGGCAATTTCGTACCATTTGCCGAGATAGCGGCTGGCATCAAAGCCAGTAATGGGCTGCACGCCTTTCGGCGGCGTGGGAGATTTACAGGCCACCAGACTCAGGGCAATGGCGACACCGGTCACAACAGGCCATATCCTCATGAGAATTCCTTTCATTTGCACGATCGGACGTTAAGTGTAGTGCACCGTGAAGGTGCTTCATCCCGTCAGCAAAAATTCGTAGTATATTGAGATTATTCTACCTCTCCGGGCACTGACATGGCTTACTCCATCGGCGAATTCGCCAGACTCAGCGGCATCACCGCCACCACGCTCCGGGCGTGGCAGCGCCGTTACGGCCTGCTTAAGCCAGAGCGCACGGAGGGTGGTCATCGCCTTTACAGCGAAGAAGATGTTCAACAGGCGCTGAAAATCCTCGACTGGGTAAAAAAAGGCGTTCCGATTGGCCAGGTCAAACCGTTGCTGGAACGCCCGGTGCCGCGTCGTACCAACAACTGGCAAACGTTGCAACAAAACATGCTTCAACGTCTGCAGGAGGGCAAAATCGAGTCCCTGCGCCAGATGATTTACGACGCCGGTCGCGAATATCCGCGTCCTGAACTGGTAGCGAATGTTCTGCGTCCGGTGCGAAGCCAAATGTCGGCCAACATCCCTGCGGCCATGACCCTGCGCGACATCTTCGACGGTATTATCATCGCCTATACCTCCTTTTGCCTGGAGGGCGATAAAAAAGCGCCGGGTGATAACCTTCTGTTGACCGGCTGGCACCTGAACGACCCGGGTGAAATCTGGCTCGAAGCCTTAACGCGTACCGGCCAGGGCCACCGCATTGATGTTTTGCCCACCCCCCCTGCCATGCTGGCACCGGAGATTTTTCCGGACAGGAAATGGCTGCTGGTGACTCGTGGCAAACTCACCGCGGCGCGGAAAAAACAGGTGGAACAGTGGCAGCAGCAGGTATCGCTGGACGTCATTATCCTCTGATTATTTTCCTCTGCGGGAAACTTCACGAAAAGTTGAATATTTTCCCGCGCCGCAGATGCTAACGTTTTCCTGTGACTGATAACTCCACAGGAAATACCGTGAAAAAGACAACCCCCCTGCTGATCCTGGCCACCATGGCCTTCGCCCCCGCCGCGTTTAGCGCCCCTGTCGGTACGCTGAGTGTTCACATTCTTGACCAGCAAACCGGCACACCGCCACCGGGCGTTACCGTCACGCTGGAAAAGCAGCAGCAGGATAAATGGACCCCGCTTGCCAGCGGTAAAACCGACCATGACGGACGCATCAAATCCCTCTATCCGGAGGATCAGGATATGCAGCCAGGCGTCTACAAAGTGACGTTCAAAACGGCTGATTACTTCCACGCGAAGAAACTGGACACGTTCTTCCCGGAAATCCCGGTGCTGTTTACCGTGACCCGCACCAACGAAAAGTTGCACATCCCGCTCCTGCTTAGCCAGTACGGATATTCGACTTACAAGGGTAGTTGATCACCATTGATTTTAAACGGAAAGAAAAAACAATTCCGCTAATACTTGGACAAATTAGACATGTTGTGTAAGTTTTAATGATATGAACTGGAGATACACACCATGACAACGAAACCTGTGCTGGGTATTAGCGGATGTTTGACCGGTTCCGCCGTTCGCTTTGACGGCGGACACAAGCGTATGGGCTTTGTGATGGATGAACTGGCTCAGTGGGTCGGTTTCAGGCCCGTCTGCCCTGAAATGGCGATTGGCCTGCCTACGCCGCGCCCTGCCATTCGTTTAACGCTGACAGAAAGCGGTGATACACAGCTGCGTTTCAGCAAGCCGCCTCACGAAAACCTCACGCAGAAAATGGCGGACTTTACGGCGGATTATCTGCCTAAAATCGACGATCTGGCGGGATTTATCGGTTGTGCGAAATCGCCAAGCTGCGGTATGGAGCGCGTGCGGCTGTATGATGAAAACGGCAACCGGGGCCG
The DNA here is from genome assembly GCF_056156645.1 of Enterobacter sp. Li2LvB3. Taxonomy (NCBI): domain Bacteria; kingdom Pseudomonadati; phylum Pseudomonadota; class Gammaproteobacteria; order Enterobacterales; family Enterobacteriaceae; genus Enterobacter; species Enterobacter sp. Li2LvB3. Next base: position 140,526 of record NZ_JBSICG010000004.1, read on the forward strand.
CAAGGAGGGTGTCGGGCTGTTCACCTCCGCCCTCCTTGAATCCCGGCCGTGGCTGCCCGTAGAGGAAGATGGTCGTTTGCACGACCCGGTGCTGCGGGAAAACTTTATCGAACGCGTTTTTGCCCTGCATGAGCTGAACACCCTGCGTGCCAACGGCCTGACGCGCCGCGCGCTGCTGGACTTCCACAGCCGCTATAAACTACAGCTGCTGGCGCACCATCAGGCGGGTTACCGCGAAATCGGCCCGTTCGTCGCTTCGCTGCACGAGTGGGAGGATCTGGACGCCTTCTTTGTGGCGTACCGCGATAAACTGATGACAATCCTGAAGAAACCCGCTTCGCGGAAAAATCACACCAACGTGCTGATGCATATTCAGGGTTATTTTCGTAATCAGCTCAACAGCCGCCAGCGTGGCGAACTGCGCGATGTGATCCTGCACTATCGCGATGGGCTGCTGCCTATCCTCGCGCCGCTGACTCTGCTCAAACACTACATGGCCGAATATCCTGACCGGTATCTGATGACGCAAAACTATTTTGATCCCTACCCGGACGATTTAGGTCTGCGCCTGGCTATCACCTGAAAGAAAGTATGCAAAGGGTCCATGGAACGAAAGAGGCCTCAGGCAGTACCCCGTTTAGACGACACCTCACTGTCGTCTTTTTTTTACGCCGCGCACAGCGCCTGAGCCAGCGCCTCGCGGAACTGCGGTAACTTGTCGCGATTCGCCGCTGCCACTTCATAAAACGCCAGCGGTGGCAGCCAGTTCATGCCCACATACAGCGCGCTGGCTTTCATTGGGCTGAGCACTTCATCCATCGAACTTTGGATCAGCCCTTCGTGGGAGTACGTAAACGGACTGGCTCCTGCGGAGGTGACCACCATCAGGCTTTTCCCTTTCAGGGCTTCGCCACCTGCACCAAACGCCCAGCCGTACTGCCATACTTCATTCAGATAGCCTTTCAGCATTGGCGTCAGGTTGAACCAGTGAGTCGGGTAGATAAACACCACGCGGTCAACGCCGTCATATGCCGCCTGTTCTGCCGCCACATTAATGGCGTTCACGTCGTTGCCGTACATCGCTTCCAGATTGCGGACGATGACGTTATCTACACCCTCTGCCGTCTGCTGTAAGGCCTTGATAATACGAGACTGAGACGCATAAGGATGGGATACAATCACTAAGGTTTTCATGGGTGTCTCCTTTATTGTTGTTCCGGCATTACGCCTTTTACCAGCCAGGCGTTGGTGCTGGCGGCGGCGTGTCGGTAGTGAATGATCTCCTGATACGCAGGGGAATCGTGCCAGGCGTGCGCCTGTTCCGCGCTGTCGAACTGCAACATCACCAGAATCCCCTGCGGGCCGTTGCCTTCCACGGTGTCGCACCGGCCTCCCATCACCAGGCGTTTACCGCCAAAGGCTTTATAGCTGGCCTCGACTTTTTCCCGGTACGGCTGCATCGCCGCAGGGTCATGAATAACCACATCAAAAATGAAATAAGCAGGCTCGGACACGTTCATACAAGTTCCTCACTGTGGGTTGATGGCAAGAGTATGTGCCCGTTTACTCGTAACGAGAATTAGGGTTATGGTTAATAGATAATCAACTTCAGGTTGTGAATACGGGAGTGAAACATGGAGTTATCACAGCGAGTTCGCGCGATTGTCTCATTCGTAGAAGCCGCCAGTGCGGGCAGCTTTGCCGCCGCCGCACGCAGCCAGGGGATCAGCCCTGCCGCGGTCAGTAAAAACATCGCCGGGCTGGAACAGGCGCTGGGCGTCAGGCTGATGAACCGCACCACGCGCACGCTGAGCCTGACCGAAGAGGGAACCGCCTTTTTGCAACAGGCACGGATTGCTATCGGCGCGCTGGATACGGCGATGGATGCCGTGGTGGCTCGCAAAATGGAAACCCGCGGTCACGTACGCATTTCCACCAGCGCCGCCTTCGGGCGCGAGCAGTTGCTCCCGGTGCTGCCGGGGCTGCGGGCACGTTATCCGGGTATCTCAGTCGAAGTGGATTTTGACGACCGGGTGACAGACCTGATTGCCGACGGCTACGACCTGACCATTCGCGGCGGGCGCATTGTCGATTCGTCGCTGATTTCGCGGCCCGTCTGCCAGCTCAAAACCGCGCTGGTTGCCTCGCCTGAGTATCTGGCGCGTTGCGGCGTACCCAAAACACCTGCTGACCTGGCGCATCATCATCTTATCGCCAGGCGTTTTTTAGGGGGACGTGTCTCGCCATGGGGGTTCAGGGGAAGCGATGGCAGCCTGACCACGCTTGAGCCAGACGCCGCGGCAGTGACACTCTCCGCACCGGAAGCCCAGACACAAGCGGCACTGCTGGGGTTGGGTATTGCTCAGGTGGGTGTGCATCACGCGCTGGCGCATTTGCAGGCCGGGGCGCTAAAAGCCGTGCTGGTCGGTCAGCACGACCCAGGTAATTACGAGATGGTTATCCAGTATCCCCACCGTGCGCTGGTCGCGCCGCGCGTGAAAGCCACGGTGGAGTATCTGCTGGATGCTTTTCGCCAGGATGCATCGCTGCATTTCCCACCTGAAAGGCTGGCGGATTACGCCGCCGTTTTAGTGGTTTAAATGATATGAATAACAAAGACGATGACTTTTTTTTCAAAAAACAGGCCCTCGCTGATGATTAACACCCTGCACATTCAGAATTACCGTTCAATCCGCGACATGTCGCTGAAGCTGGAACAGCTCAACATCGTCTTCGGCCCAAACGGCACCGGGAAATCGAATATCTATAAGGCGATTTACCTGATGCACAGCGCGGCGCAGGGGCAGTTTTCTCAGGCGCTGGCGAATGAGGGCGGGATTTTGAAGGTGTTCTGGGCAGGCAAAACGCGCAGCGACCAGCTGCGGCGCATGAACCTGGCGGTGGAAACCGAAACCTACGAATACGAACTGCAGGTGGGTTTTGTCGAAAAGCTGCCCTATCCGTCGCAGTTTCAGCTCGACCCGGTGATCAAAGAGGAGTCCATCTGGCTGAGCGGCCAGCATCGTCGCCCCTCGTCACAGCTGATGAAGCGCAAAAACCAGGCCGTGTTTCTGAATAACGTGCATCACGAAAAAGTGACCCACAGCGGCACGCTGTATGAGAACGAATCGGTGTTCGGGCAGCTCGGCGAACCGCATCTCTACCCGGAAGTGTCGCAGATGCGTGAATCCCTGCGGAACTGGCGTTTTTATCACGAGTTTTCTGTCTCATCCGGCTCGGCGATCCGCGCCCCGCAGGTTGGCTTCCGCTCGCCGGTGCTGGCCAGCAACGGTTCCAACCTGGCTGCGGCGTTTCAGACAATTATCGAAATTGGCGACGAGCTGCTGCTGATGCGCATCCTCGATCAGGCGTTCCCCGGCTGCGTGTTTTACAGCGACAATTCTGGCGGACGTTTTCGGATGATGATGCAGCGCGAGGGGTTAAGCCGACCGCTGGAGCCAGCTGAGTTCTCCGATGGCACGCTGCGTTTCCTGTGTCTGGCGGTGGCGTTGTTAAGCCCGCGCCCACCGGCCTTTATCGCCCTCAACGAGCCGGAAAACAGCCTGCATCCGCAGATGCTGCCCGCGCTGGCGAGCCTGATTGCCGAGGCCAGCCGCTACTCACAGATCTGGCTCACCAGCCACTCACCAGAGCTGGCAAAGCTGATTGAAAAACACCGTTCGTTTTCGCTGTATCAGCTGTCGATGGTAGAGGGGGAAACGAGGATGGAGAGGCTGGGATAAACGCCGGGTGGCGCTGCGCTTACCCGGCCTACGAATGAGTCCGAAAGGTCTTGCGCCATTCCGCCGGGCTGACCCCAAAACGCGCCTTAAACTGCTGGCGATACGTCACCGCCGACACAAATCCCACCTGCCCGGCCACGCTTTCGATCGGCAGATTTCCGGCTTCAAGGAGGATCTGGCTGCGTCGCAGGCGCTCGGCGGTCAGCCAGTCGGCAACGCTCATGCCCGTGGCCTTAACAAAATGGCGGGTCAGGGTACGGCGGCTCATGGAAACAACCTCCGCCAGAGAGTCCAGATTATGCGGCTCGGTAATATGCTGCTGGAGATAATCAATCAGGCAGTTAATCTGCGCATCGCGGGTATCTTTTGGCACCGGCTGGGCAATAAACTGCGCCTGCCCGCCTTCACGGTGCGGCGGTACAATCATCCGCCGGGCAATCTGGTTAGCCACCACGCTGCCAAAGCGCTGGCGGATGATATACAAACAGCAATCCAGTGCGGCGGCGGTGCCCGCGGACGTGATGATGTTGTCGTCATCAACATAGAGCGCGTTGATATCCAGCTTCACGTCGGGGAACTGTGACGCAAACTGGTGCTCAAACTCCCAGTGGGTTGCCGCGCGTTTGCCGTCGAGAATGCCCGCATAGCCCAGCACAAACGAGCCCAGACACAGGCCGACGATCTCCGCGCCGTTGTCCCTGGCCTGGACCAGGCTTTCGAGCAATACCTGCGGCGGGCGCTCCAGAACGTGCTGCCAGTAAGGCACTACCACGATATCGGCCTGCGCAATCGCGGAATAATCCTGCGAGGCATTCAGTGCAAAGCCGTCTCTGGAGGTCAGCAATCCCGGCTTTTCGGCGCAGATCGTGACGTTAAAGCGCTTTTCACCCGATACCGTATCGCCAAACAGAATGCAGGGAACGGAGTAGTGGAACGGGCTAAACCCATCCACCGCGACAATCGCGACGTTTACTGGCGGCATCAGTCTCTCCTTTCCCTTTGTGGTGTTCAGAATATAACGCTTTCGCCGTCCTGGGGAATGCTCAGCGCATCACTGAACTGGTTGGCTTCGGCGTACTCGCGCAGGGCGCGACGGGTTAACAGGCAATGATTGATCGCCTCCATATGGGTCGCCACAATCTGCGCCTGCGGCAGCAGGAAATGGACGTTCAGCACATCCTGCTCGCCCATGATAATCGGCCCGAAACCAAGCACATGCGCATAACCGGCATTCAGTACTACCACATCCGGCTGGTGTTTTTGCAGTTCGGCCGCCACTTCTTCACGCCAGATGGTATCGCCTGCGATGTATAGCGTCTTCTCGTCAGAATGGCGGAAGACCACGCCGCAGGCTTCGCCCAGACGTTCTGCCAGCTCCGGCACAGCGTAAGCGCGGTCGGTACCGTGCTGGCCGCCGTGGGTTTTCGCAATGCGGATATCGCCAAAGGTCGTCTCTTCGGTCATCACCGTCAGGTGAGTGAATCCCTGGCTGCGCAGCAGCGCGGCATCGCTGTCGTTTTGCACGTAGACAGGCTTGTCTTTGGCGATAAGCTCAATGGCCGTTTGATCCCAGTGATCGTCATGGGTATGGGTGACAATCACCGCATCGGCATCCAGCAGCGTTTTTACGTCAACGGGCAGTTCGACCATCGGGTTGCGAATGTCTGCGCGCGCCGTGCCAGGAAAGCCGGGATACGCGCCTTTTGGTGCCAGCATCGGGTCAATTAAAAAACGTTTTCCGGCGTAGGTAATCAGCTGGGTGGCATTGCGAATTTGGGTGATGTTCATGGGTTATCCTCCGGTTGGTGTGATAAGGAGAATAGCCAGATGAGCCGTTTTGTGATGTGGGCTAAAGGGCGATGATCGATGGAATCGGGTCAATATGAAAAGGCGGGTTTCCCCGCCAGAGTGCTTACCAGCCAGGTACCGCGCCGCCGTTAAAGATAGTCTCTGCCGCTTTCGCCACCTCAGGTGACTGATACGACTGAATAAACTCTTTCACGTTCTCTGCGTCTTTGTTGTCTTCACGCGTCACCACAATGTTCACGTACGGCGAATTTTTGTCTTCGATAAAGACCCCGTCATGCACAGGCGACAGCCCGGTTTGCTGGAGATAGGTGGTGCTGATAATGGCGACATCGACTTTCGGGTCATCCAGCACGCGTGGCAGTTGCGCCCCTTCCAGCTCCATGATTTTCAGGTTTTTGGGATTTGCGGTGATATCCAGCGCCGTCGGCAGCAGGCCAACGTCAGGCTTGAGGGTAATCAGCTTCTCTTTTTGCAGCAGCAACAGCGCGCGGCCAAGGTTGGTCGGGTCGTTCGGAATGGCAATGGTCGCGCCATCCTTCAGGTCAGACACAGATTTTATCTTGCGGGAATAACCGGCGATCGGGAAGACGAAGGTATTGGCAACCGCCACCAGCTTGTAGCCGTGCGCCTTGTTATCTTCCGCCAGGAACGGTCGGTGCTGGAAGACGTTGGCGTCCAGTTCACCGTGGTTAGTGGCATCGTTTGGCAGCAGCGATCCGCTAAAGCCCACCAGCTCGACATCCAGGCCATATTTCTCTTTTGCGACCTTTTTGGCGACTTCCGCCACATCCTGCTCCGCGCCGTTAATCACGCCGACTTTAATGTGTTTGGCATCGCTGCCACCTTGATCGCAACCCGCCAGCAGCAGGCCCGCGAGAACCAGAGCACCCAATCGAAATTTCACCAGACAGTTCCTTTTGATAAACGTTTTGATGACTATATCGACAACGAAGCGGCGTGCTAAAAACCGAAAAGGAATCAATAAGAAGGATAAGTTATATACAATTTTTTTCCGGGTGGCGCTGCGCTTACCCGGACTCCGTGAGTGGTAGTTGTAGGCCCGGTAAGCGTAGCGCGACCGGGCGAAGGAAATCACTCATACCTTTTGCGCAGCGGCGCTTCACGTAAAAACCACGACAGCACAAACGCCAACACCATAATGCTCGCAGCCAGCAGGAACACGGCGTGGATAGCCGAGCCGAACGCATCCAGATAATCCAGCCTCAGGGTCTCAGGCAGATGATGAATAGCGGTCGGATCCAGCGCGCGCGGCAAGTTAGCCCCTTCCGGCAAACGGTCCATCAGGCCGGATTGCAGCATGTGCGTGAACACCGCGCCAAACAGCGCGACGCCAATCGCCCCCCCGATGGAACGAAACAGCGTCACACCGGAGGTCGCCACACCGTACTGATCTGCCGACACGCTGTTTTGCACCGCCAGCACCAGCACCTGCATCACCAGCCCAAGCCCCATTCCCAGCACGCCGGTGAACAGGTACAGCTGCCAGGTCGGGGAGTGAATCGAAATGCGCGTCAGCAACACCATCCCGACCACACCCAGCAGCGTGCCGAGGATCGGAAACAGGCGGTACTTCCCGGTATGGCTGATTATCCGCCCGCTGATAATCGAGGTCAGCAGCAATCCGCCCATCAACGGGATCAGCTGCAAACCGGCCTGCGTTGGCGTGGCGTCTTTCACCACCTGCAAATAGAGCGGCAGGAAGGTCACCGAGCCAAACAGCGACATCCCGATGATAAAACCAATCAGACTACACAGCAGAAAGCTGCGGTCGCGGAACAGCGACAGCGGGATAATCGGCTCCCAGGCCAGGCGTTCCTCGTAAATAAACCCGATGATCCCCGTCAGGCCAAAAGCCAGAATGCACCACAGCTGCGGGTCGTTCCACTGGCGGATGGTCCCGCCTTCAGTAGTGAACAGAATGATGCACAGTAGCGCCATACTGAGGTAAATCGCCCCCAGGTAGTCAATCTCGTGCTTGCTGCGCCGGGCACTGCCATGAAACACCGCGCCAATCACCAGCAGGGCAAACAGTCCCAGCGGCAGGTTGATGTAAAAAATCCAGCGCCAGGAGGCGTGCTGCACGATAAAACCGCCAATCAGCGGCCCAATAACCGTTGCCAGGCCGTACACGCCGCCAAACAGTCCCTGATAACGTCCACGCTCGGCAGGCGGAATAACGTCCGCTACGGCGGCCATGCTAATCACCATCAGCCCGCCGCCACCCAGCCCTTGCAGGGCACGCATCAGCACCAGCTGGGTCATGTTTTGCGCCAGCCCGCACAGCGCGGAGCCCGCCAGGAACAGCACAATCGCAATTTGCAGGACGATTTTCCGGCCAAACAAATCGCCAAATTTGCCGTACAGCGGCACCACGATGGTGGAGCTGAGAATGTAGGCCGTGACCACCCAGGAGAGTTTATCCAGCCCGCCCAGCTCGCCAACAATGGTCGGCAGCGCCGTGGAGACAATCGTCTGATCCAGCGCAGAGAGCAGCATCACCAGCAGCAGTGCGCTGAACAGCAGCTTAATCGACGGCGCTTTTTGCGCAGTTTGAGCCATTACGTCGGACTCCATAAGACATCACTTGAAATTAATTAATTGGATAATTAATATTTGTGTAAGTGATGAATAAGATCAAGAGATACTGTGACCATGTCAGCACAAAAGGACAATTCTGAACCCCGCCGCCCTGGCCGCCCGCGCGGTGGCAAACGTGTTACCGCCAGCCGCGAGCAGCTGCTGGATATCGCGCTGCATCTCTTTTCCCGCCAGGGGATTGCCAATACGTCGCTGAACGCGATTGCGAAAGAAGCGGGCGTGACGCCTGCGATGCTGCACTACTACTTTAACTCCCGGGAACAGCTGCTCGATGCAATGATTGAGGAACGTTTCCTGCCATTACGCAGCAAGATCGGCGCTGTTTTTGCCGAATACCCGGACTCCCCGGTGAAAGCCCTGACGCAGATGGTGCAGGCTCTGGCAGATTTGGCCGGGCAACACCACTGGTTTGCGCCGCTGTGGATGCAGGAAGTGATTGGCGAGATGCCGGTTCTGCGCACGCACCTGCACGCGCGGTTTGGCGATGAGAAATATCAGGCAACGCTTACCGCCATCACACGCTGGCAGCAGGAAGGAAAACTGAATCGTGAGCTTGCGCCGGAGCTGTTATTCACCACGCTGCTGAGCCTGGTGCTTGTGCCCTTCTCGCGGATGCGCAATGACGAGAGGCTGAAAACCCTCTCGCCGGACATCATTGTGCGCCATGCCTTAGCGGTGATTGGCCATGGGATAGGCGGTTAGAGAGATTTGGTCAGGTAGTGCCGCTGCATTCCCGGATACGGGTAGTCCGGCAGGGACATCTGTAGCCGATACCCCAGCTTTTCATAGAACGGGCGCGCCTGGAAGCTGGCTGTATCCACCAGCGCGTGCTTGCAGCCTTTGCGTCGGGCTTCATCTTCTGCCGTTTTGATAATCTGGCTGCCTACGCCGGAACCCCGCACGCTATCGCTGACCCACAGAAAGTCGATGTTTAACCAGTCGCCTTTACGCACACCGATTAACCCACCCAACATTACGCCTTTATCGTCTCGCACATAAACGCCAATATCACCGCTAAAGGTCATCAGATCCAAAAATTGCCCGTTGTAGGCTCTCAATCCCGTTAATAACTCGTCTTTCTCTTGCTGTGTGACATTATCAGTCGTGCTCAGGTGCATATTGTTCTCCTTATTTTCTGTGCATTCTTAATATCTCACAGCCTTTCCTTCACAGAAACTCCTTAATTCCTTCATTCTTTTTATCTGGAAATATTCATTCAAAATGTAAATAAAAAAAACTCTTTCCAATACGCTCTTAAAACATATAATGAGAACGATCACTCTCACTTTTGCACGGTAACCAACGATGAGCCCAACGCTTGCAGAACGCCAAAAATTACGCCAGGACGAGATCCTCACTGCGGCACGACGCTGTTTTCGCGTCAGCGGATTTCACGCTGCCAGCATGTCGCAAATCGCCAGCGAGGCGAAGCTCAGCGTCGGGCAAATCTATCGTTATTTCAGTAACAAAGATGCCATTATCGAAGAGATGATCCGCCGGATTATCGACTCGCGCATCGAAGAGATGGAAGGCAAAACGCTGGTAGAAGGAATGCCGGAAGCCCTGGCCTCACGTCTGACGCTTAACGAAGATGACGATGCGCTGATGCTCGAAATGTCCGCCGAAGCAACACGCAACCCGCAGGTGGCGACCATGCTTATCGAGGCCGAAGCCCGCATGTTTGCCAACGCCTGCACACACCTGAAAAAGCAGTTCCCCCACCTCAGCGATGAGCATATCCGCTGCTGCGTGGAGATTACCGCCGTGATGATCGAGGGCACCATATACCGTCGGTTAACACCCTTAAAGGTACCATCAGAACAGTTACGGCCCATTTATCAGGATGTTTTAAATATGCTTTTCACTGCGAAGTAGTCGTATGTGAATAATTAAAAGAGATAGGTAATTTCTCGTTTTTACATTTCCGGCGCTGCCGGAGATGCGGTATCGCTGTGCCTTTAAATAGCCCTCCTCCTTGTTAATCCATTAACAGGGCAGGCATCGTTCACCCTGGAAAAAATTATGAAAACCATAACAACCTCCATCGCGGCATTATTCCTCCTGACAGGGTGCGATAATGCGCAAACATCTGCTCCCCAGCGCCCCCTCCCGGAAGTGGGTATTGTCACCCTTATGAGCCAGCCGGTGTCGGTCGTCAGCGAGCTGACCGGCCGCACCACCGCCGCCATGAGCGCCGAAGTGCGCCCACAGGTCGGCGGCATTATCCAGAAGCGGCTATTTACCGAGGGCGATACCGTTAAAGCCGGGCAAGCCCTGTATCAGATTGATCCCTCAAGCTATCGCGCGGCTTACGATGAAGCCGCAGCGGCACTGAAACAGGCGCAGGCGCTGGTAACAGCCGACTGCCAGAAAGCCCAGCGCTATGCGCTGCTGGTGAAAGACGACGGCGTATCGCGCCAGGATGCAGAAGACGCGAAATCCACCTGTGCGCAGGACAAAGCCAGCGTGGAGTCGAAAAAAGCCGCCCAGGAGAGCGCACGCATTAACCTCAACTGGACGACCGTCACCGCGCCGATTGCCGGGCGTATTGGGATCTCTTCCGTCACGCCAGGCGCGCTGGTCACCGCCCAGCAGGACACCGCGCTGGCCACCGTTCGTGGTCTGGACAGCATGTACGTTGATTTAACCCGCTCCAGCGCCGACCTGCTGCGCTTACGCAAACAGACCCTCGCTACCAACCGCGACACCCTGAGCGTATCCCTGTTGCTTGAAGACGGCAGTACCTACAGCGAAAAAGGCCGCCTGGCGCTGACCGAGGTCGCAGTCGATGAATCGACCGGCTCGGTTACGCTGCGCGCCGTCTTCCCGAACCCACAGCATTTGCTGCTGCCGGGGATGTTCGTCCGCGCCAGAGTGGATGAAGGCATCATGGACGATGCGATCCTCGCGCCACAGCAAGGCATTACCCGCGATGCCAAAGGCAACGCCACCGCACTGGTCGTTGATGCCAGCAACAAAGTGGAACAGCGTCAGCTGGAAACGGGTGATACCTACGGCGACAAATGGCTGGTGCTGAGCGGCCTGAAAGCCGGCGATAAACTGATTGTCGAAGGCACCGACAAAGTCGCTGCCGGTCAGGAAGTGAAAGCCGAAGAGATGAAAGCCAACGGAGGAAACGCCTGATGTTTTCCCGTTTCTTTGTGCGTCGCCCGGTATTTGCCTGGGTGATCGCCATTCTGATTATGCTCGCGGGGATGCTGGCGATCCGCACGCTGCCGGTTGCGCAGTACCCGGACGTCGCTCCGCCGTCGATCAAAATTTCCGCCACCTATACCGGTGCATCGGCACAGACGCTGGAAAACAGCGTCACCCAGGTCATAGAGCAACAGCTGACCGGGCTGGATAACCTGCTCTATTTCACCTCCACCAGCAGCTCGGACGGTTCGGTCAGCATTAATGTGACCTTCGAACAGGGAACCGACCCGGACACCGCGCAGGTTCAGGTGCAGAACAAAGTCCAGCAGGCGGAATCACGCCTGCCGACCGAAGTGCAGCAATCTGGCATCACCGTCGAAAAATCGCAGAGTAACTTCCTGCTGATCATGGGCGTGTACGATAAGACCGACACATCCAGCAGCTCCGATATCGCTGACTGGATGGTCAGTAACATGCAGGACCCGCTGGCGCGTGTTGAAGGCGTGGGTAGCCTGCAGGTGTTTGGCGCTGAATACGCCATGCGTATCTGGCTCGACCCGGCGAAGCTGGCCTCTTACTCGCTGATGCCGTCCGACGTGCAAAGCGCGATTGAAGCGCAGAACGTGCAGGTCTCTGCCGGTAAAATCGGTGCGCTGCCGTCATCAAACGCCCAACAACTGACCGCCACCGTGCGCGCCCAGTCGCGTCTGCAAACGGTCGATCAGTTCAAAAACATCATTGTTAAGAGCCAGTCCAACGGCGCGGTCGTGCACATAAGCGATGTTGCTCGCGTGGAAATGGGCAGTGAAGATTACACCGCGACCGCGAAGCTGAACGGCCACCCGGCAGCGGGTATGGCGGTGATGCTCTCCCCGGGTGCCAACGCGCTGGATACCGCCACGGCGGTGAAGAACAAAATCGCTGAATTTAAACGTGCGATGCCGGAAGGCTACGACGTTGCCTATCCGAAAGACAGCACCGAGTTCATCAAGATCTCGGTTGAGGACGTGATCCAGACGCTGTTCGAAGCCATTATCCTCGTGGTGGTGGTGATGTACCTGTTCCTGCAAAACATCCGCGCCACGCTGATCCCGGCGCTGGCCGTGCCGGTAGTGCTGCTGGGTACGTTTGGCGTCCTGGCGCTGTTCGGTTATTCCATCAATACCCTGACGCTGTTTGCGATGGTGCTGGCGATAGGGCTTCTGGTGGATGACGCCATCGTGGTGGTGGAAAACGTCGAGCGTATTATGCGCGACGAAGGGTTGCCCGCCCGCGAAGCCACCGAAAAATCGATGGGCGAAATCTCTGGCGCGCTGGTCGCCATTGCGCTGGTGCTTTCCGCGGTGTTCCTGCCGATGGCGTTTTTCGGCGGCTCCACCGGGGTTATCTATCGTCAGTTCTCGGTCACCATTATTTCGGCAATGATCCTCTCGGTCGTGGTGGCGCTAACCCTGACGCCAGCGCTCTGCGGCTCGGTACTGAGCCACACCCCACCGCACAAAAAAGGTTTCTTCGGCGCGTTTAACCGCTTCTACAGCAAAACCGAACGCGGCTATCAGAACAAGGTGCTGCGCGCGCTGCGCCGCTCCGGCGGGATGCTGGCCATCTACGCCTTGCTTTGCGGTGCGATGGGGCTGGCGATGCTGAAACTGCCGGGCAGCTTCCTGCCAACGGAAGACCAGGGCGAAATCATGGTGCAGTACACCCTGCCAGCAGGGGCAACAGCCGTGCGTACCGCAGAGGTGAGCCGCCAGGTGCGCGAATGGTTCCTCAACAAAGAGAAAGCCAATACCGATGTCATCTTTACCGTTGAGGGCTTTAGCTTTAGCGGTAGCGGCCAGAATGCCGGGATGGCGTTTGTCTCGCTGAAAAACTGGTCTGAGCGTAAAGGCTCTGAGAACACCGCCCAGGCGATTGCCCTGCGTGCCACGCAGGAGCTGAGCACCATTCGTGATGCCACCATTTTTGCCATGACGCCGCCTTCGGTCGACGGCCTGGGGCAGAGTAACGGCTTTACCTTCGAGCTGATGGCGGCCGGTAATACCGACCGTGAAACCCTGCTGAAAATGCGTAACCAGCTGATTGGCGAGGCCAATCAGGATAGCGACCTGCACGCTGTGCGTGCCAACGATCTGCCGCAGATGCCGCAGTTGCAGGTGGATATTGATAACAACAAAGCCGTGTCTCTGGGGCTCTCCCTCAGCGATGTGACCGACACGCTCTCAAGCGCCTGGGGCGGGACCTACGTGAACGACTTTATCGACCGGGGTCGCGTGAAAAAGGTCTATATCCAGGGGGACAGCGATTACCGCGCCGTGCCGTCCGATCTTAACAAATGGTATGTCCGTGGCAGTGACAGCACCATGACGCCGTTCTCTGCTTTCGCCACCACCCGCTGGGAATATGGCCCGGAAAGCCTGGTGCGCTACAACGGCTCGGCGGCCTATGAGATTCAGGGCGAAAACGCCAGCGGCTCCAGCTCCGGTACGGCGATGAGCAAAATGGAACAACTGGCCAACAACCTGCCATCCGGTACGACATGGGCGTGGAGCGGCCTGTCGCTGCAAGAGAAACTGGCGAGCGGCCAGGCGATGAGCCTGTATGCCCTCTCCATTCTGGTGGTGTTCCTGTGTCTGGCCGCGCTGTATGAGAGCTGGTCAGTGCCGATTTCGGTGATCATGGTGATCCCGCTTGGCGTACTGGGGGCTACAGTGGCAGCCACCCTGCGCGGCCTGAACAACGACGTTTACTTCCAGGTGGCGCTGTTGACCACCATCGGCCTGTCGTCGAAAAACGCCATTCTGATTGTTGAATTCGCCGAGGCGAAAGTGGCTGAAGGGTATTCCCTGACCCGCGCCGCCATACGCGCCGCCCAGACGCGTCTGCGCCCAATCATCATGACCTCGCTGGCGTTTATTGCAGGCGTGACGCCGCTGGCCGTGGCAACCGGTGCAGGGGCCAACAGCCGCGTGGCGATCGGTACGGGCATCATCGGCGGGACGCTCGCCGCAACGCTGCTGGCTATCTTCTTCGTCCCTTTATTCTTTGTACTGGTGAAACGTCTGTTCTCCGGTAAGCACGCAAACCGGAGGCCATAATGTTTCGTGTATCTGTTTTAGTGTTAGCGCTGCTGAGCGCAGGCTGTGTCTCGTTAGACCCAACTTATCAGCGCCCTGACGCGCCCGTCCCGGCGACATTGCCGGGCGCACACGGTGAAGCGACTGCCGTGGTCAGCCAGTGGCAGCAGGTGATGAACGACTCGCGCCTGAAAAGCGTGGTGACGATGGCGCTCAACAGCAACCGCGACGTGCAAAAAGCGATTGCGGATATCGACGCCGCCCGCGCCCAGTACGGTGAAACCCGTTCGTCACTGTTCCCGACGGTGGACGCAGAACTGAGCCACACCCGCAGCCGCACGCTGGCAAGCGGTGTGACCACCAGCGACGAAGCCAACGGCGCGGTATCCAGCTTCGAGCTGGATCTGTTTGGCCGTAACCAGAGCCTCTCCCGGGCGGCGCGCGAAACCTGGCTTGCCAGCGAATTCACCGCCCAGAACACCCGCCTGACGATGGTCAGCGAGCTGACGACAGCCTGGGTTACCCTCGCCGCCGATAACAGCAACCTGGCGCTGGCGAAATCAACAATGGAGAGCGCCGCAAACTCGCTCAACATTGTGAAACGTCAGCAGCAAGTCGGCGTCGCGGCAGCCACGGACGTCAGCTCAGCAATGGCGGTTTACCAGCAGGCGCGAGCCAGCGTGGCGAGTTATCAAACCCAGGTGATGCAGGACAAAAACGCCCTTAATCTGCTGGCGGGCGCGACCGTACCGGATAACCTGCTGCCCGGCACGCTGGAGAGCCTGAGCGATAACGCCATCACCCTGATCCCGGCAGGCGTCAGCTCGAGCACACTGCTGCGCCGCCCGGATATTCAGGAAGCCGAACACAACCTGCTGAGTGCCAACGCCAGTATCGGTGCCGCACGCGCCAACTTTTTCCCGACCATTTCGCTCACCGCCAGCGCAGGTGTGGGCAGCGATTCGCTGTCGTCCCTGTTCAGCCACGGCATGAAGGTCTGGTCGTTCGCGCCATCCATCACCCTGCCGCTGTTTAGCGGCGGCAACAACATGGCGCAGCTGCGCTACGCTGAGGCCGAGAAAAAAGGGCTGATTGCCACCTACGAGAAAACCATCCAGAGCGCGTTCAGGGATGTGGCCGATGCGCTGGCGCGTCGCGAAACGCTGAGCGAGCAGCTTGATGCGCAGCGTGAATACGTGGCCGCCGAGCAAAAAACGCTGGATGTGGCAATGCGCAGCTATCAGGCCGGCGCGGGGGATTATCTGACGGTGCTCACCGCGCAACGGTCGCTGTGGTCGGCGCAGGCATCGCTGATTTCATTACAACAAACCGACCAGGAAAACCGCATCACCTTATGGCAGTCGCTGGGTGGCGGTCTTTAGTATGGTTCGCCGGGCGGCGCGAAGCTTGCCCGGCCTGCGGGACAGATTAATATGGCAAAACTTTCGTTCTCATTTGCGGCCATTCTTGGCCTGCTGACGGCCATCGGGCCGTTGTGCTCTGATTTTTATCTTCCGGCGCTACCGGAGATCGCCACGCATCTGCACACCTCCACCACGCTGACACAGCTTTCGCTGACCTCGGCGCTGATTGGCCTGGGACTTGGGCAGCTCTTTTTCGGCCCGCTGAGCGATCGCATGGGGCGTAAAATACCGCTCCTGATTTCGCTGCTGCTGTTTGTGGTGGCCTCTGTGCTGTGCGCCACCACGCAGAATATCTACGCGCTGATCGGCTGGCGGTTCGTCCAGGGCGTTGCCGGGGCGGGCGGCTCGGTTCTGGCGCGCTCTATCGCCCGCGATAATTATCACGGCACGATGCTGACGCAGTTCTTTGCCCTGCTGATGACGGTTAACGGCATTGCTCCGGTGGTATCTCCGGTGCTCGGGGGCTATATCTCGTCACACTTCGACTGGCGGATGTTGTTCTGGGTGATGGCCGGTGCGGGTCTGGCGCTGCTGATCGCCAGCCAACTGTTTATCCGTGAATCACTCAGCGAAAAATCCGGCGCGGGATCACTGCTGGGCACGGCGAAAACGGTGCTGAAAAACCGCCGTTTTATGCGCTTCTGCCTGATTCAGGCCTTTATGCTGGCGGGCCTGTTTTCCTATATCGGTGCCTCCTCGTTTGTGTTGCAAAACGAGTATGGCCTGAGCGCCATGCAATTTAGCCTGCTGTTTGGCGTAAACGGGATTGGGCTGATTATTTCCGCGCTGATTTTTTCACGCCTGGCCCGCCGCCATCCGTCGGAAGGGTTGATGCAAATGGGTCTGGTGCTGGCCGTTGCCACGGCAGCATTAACGCTGCTCTTCGCCTGGATGCACCTTTCAGCGCTTGCGCTGATCGCGTTATTTTTTACCGTCGCGTTTAACAGCGGGATCAGCACCATTGCGGGCTCAGAGGCCATGAGCGCCGTCGAGTCCCGCGAGTCGGGCACGGCATCGGCCATTCTGGGGATGCTGATGTTTTTGTTCGGCGGGATTGCGGCACCACTTGCCGGGATTGGTGGAGAAACTATGCTGAAAATGAGTATCGCCGTGGTCGTCAGCTATAGCATTGCACTGGTAATCGGTACTCATACGCGCGAATGAGTAAATTCATACTTTCGGCTTGAGTCGGAACGGTGAATGTAACTATATATTTCAGGTGAAACATGTGACTCAATGACGGAGGTTTCAATGAAATCTGCACACCTTTTTTGCCTGATCGTCTGCCTGCTGTTTGCTGCGTTCGTCCATGCCCAGGAAGAAGAAAGCCCGGCCAAGGATGCGCAGATTAAGCAGCAGGTGCTCAAAGACATCAAGAAAACCTGCACACCACAGCGAAAGCAGAGTGATAAAGAATGGCAGGATATGATTTTGTCATCCGAGGCAAATCAGCTGCTGGTGAAAAACGCCATTACGGCGGTGAAGCGCGACAATCTGGATGGCTACTGGGCGGCAGTCGGGCAGATTGATTGTATGGAAGATTATTAAGCGTGAAGCCTGAGCTTCACGCTTTTTTTTAGCGCTTACGTATATCCGGAATGATTAAATCGCCGCGTAAGACGTAGGATCCAAGCATCTGTGTTTTCTCGTTCAGCCAGGCCACAATTCTCGCTGCCATCGCATCCATCGAATACTCAATGGCCGGGATCACCGGGATACCCGGCAGGTGCAGCGAGCCGGCAAGGCTGAAGACCATAATGTCGTCCGGTACGGATTTATTAAACGCCTGCAACTGCGGGATAACGCGCTGGGCTTCTTGCTCATCAGCCACCAGCAGCGCGTTAAAATTCAGCGTGGTGGCGTTGTTGAGCAGCTCCTGAAGCGCAACGGAAGAAGAGGTTGCCTCCATAAAGACCAGATTACGGTTAAAGGGCAGGAAGTTTTTCTCCAGCGCGTGCTTATAGCCCAGCAGCACCTGGTCGGCAAAACCGCTACCCTGCGGCTGGATCAGCGCAATCTGGCGGCGCCCCTGGCTGGTGAGGTAGTTACAGGCGGTTTCGGCGGCGAAAGCATGATCAAACTGAATGCTGTTGGCGTTATCGGTTTCCATACAGTCGACCAGAATGACGTTTTCCATGTCGATATCCAGCGGGAAACGCGCGCCAATCACCAGGATGTCATCACATAACCCGCAGGAGAGCTCTTCAAGGGCGTGCATCACTTCCGCTTTGGTATGCGCAAAGCGCAACAGCAGGTGTTTTTGATGCTGACTGAGATGTTTTTCCAGCGCGTAGAGATAACCCGTGGTCTGGTTAATATTCTCCTGCGCACAAATCACGCCAATACAGCCCGTAGACTGGCTCAGCAGCGACTGTGCAATCACATTCGGCCGGTAGTTCAGCTCTTCCACCGCTTTCAGAACGGCCTGACGGCTGGCTTCCTTTACGCCACGCGACCCACTCAACACCCGTGATACCGTGGCTTTGGACACCCCGGCCAGACGTGATACATCGTTGATTGTAGACATCTCTCTCCCCTGACAGGCAACAACCCGCACCTGTAAAATCCATAACCGCTACGGCTCACATTATAGCCAGAATGGAGTATATCCGTTTCCTATTTTCATGGAAACCGATTTTCCGTTTCCACTCAAAATGAGGTCTTAATCGCCAAATTCTGTGACACAGATCGTGGTAACAAGCCCCATAAGCACCGCTTCTTGATGGCTGTCACATTTCTTTCTTTTATAAATGGAAACCGGTTTCCGTATGATGTCCAATCATCCTCGCAATAACTTTTTACATTTAGAGGATGGTTGTCGATGTTCAAGATTATGCTGTGCTGCTCTGCCGGGATGTCCACAAGCCTGCTGGTCAGCAAAATGGTCGATGTCGCGAAAGAACGTGGTTTGCCGGTCAAGATTGATGCGTACGGGGTTTCCGAATTTGATACGCAGTTTCCGCAGTACCAGGTTGTACTTCTCGGACCGCAAGTGAAATACATGTTACAGACACTGTCAGACAAGGCGGCTACGCAAGGTATTCCGGTACAACCCATCGACATGATGGACTACGGGATGCAACGTGGCGATAAAGTACTGGACTATGCACTGTCGCTCATCGAAGCGGCACACTAAAAGGTGTTCACATGAGTTCGTTATATCAATCAATGGTCGCGGTTATTGAGCAATCTATTACCCCGCTGGCGGCGAAGCTCGGACAGCAGAAGTATGTGATTGCGATCCGCGACGGCTTTACCGCCGCCCTGCCGTTCATGATCATCGGCTCGTTTATGCTGGTGTTCATCTTCCCGCCGTTCTCAGCGGATACCACCAACAGCTTCGCCCGCGGCTGGCTGGATTTCTCCCAGACCTACCGCGAACAGCTGATGCTGCCGTTTAACCTCAGCATGGGGGTGATGACCTTCTTCATTTCGGTGGGGATTGGTGCGAGCCTGGGGCGTCAGTTTAACCTCGACCCGGTGATGTCCGGCCTGCTGGCCTTTATGGCGTTTCTGCTGGTTGCAGCACCGTATGCCGACGGCAAAATCTCTACCCAGTATCTGTCTGGTCAGGGGATTTTCACCGCGCTTATCACGGCGATTTACTCTACCCGCGTGTATGCCTGGCTGAAGCAGAACAACGTGACCATTCGCCTGCCGAAAGAAGTGCCAACCGGCGTGGCGCGTTCGTTTGAAATTCTGATCCCGGTGATGGTGGTCATCGGCACGTTGCACCCGCTGAACCTGTTTATTGAAGCGCAAACCGGGATGATTATTCCGCAGGCGATTATGCACCTGCTGGAGCCGCTGGTCTCTGCGTCTGACTCCCTGCCTGCCATTCTGCTTTCTGTGCTGCTGTGCCAGATCTTCTGGTTCGCGGGTATCCACGGCTCGCTGATTGTCACCGGCATCATGAACCCGTTCTGGATGGCAAACCTGTCGGCAAACCAGGCGGCACTGGCTGCTGGTGCGGCGCTGCCACACGTTTATCTGCAAGGTTTCTGGGATCACTACCTGCTGATTGGCGGTGTAGGCTCGACGCTTCCGCTGGCGTTCCTGCTGCTGCGTAGCCGCGTAACGCACTTGCGCACCATCGGAAAAATGGGCGTTGTGCCAAGCTTCTTTAACATCAACGAACCGATTCTGTTCGGCGCGCCAATCATCATGAACCCGATGCTGTTCATCCCGTTCGTGTGTGTTCCGCTGGTAAACGCCTGCCTGGCCTACGGCGCAACGAAACTTGGCTGGCTGGCACAGGTTGTGTCGTTAACGCCGTGGACCACCCCCGCGCCAATTGGTGCCTCATGGGCGGCGAACTGGGCGTTAAGTCCGGTGGTGATGTGCGTCGTCTGCATGGTGATGTCCGCGCTGATGTATTTACCGTTCCTGCGTGCTTATGAGCGTTCACTGCTCAAAAACGAAGAGCAGAAAGCTCAGGCAACCGTGGGTGCCGCTGAAACAGCAAGCAATTAAGTCAAAGAGGAAGCGTCATGAAATATTCATTTCCCGAGCATTTCTGGTGGGGCAGCGCAAGCTCCGCTCTCCAGACCGAAGGGACAAGAGAGGGTCAAACCACATGGGATTACTGGTTTGCCCGCGAGCCGAACCGTTTTCACAATGGCGTGGGGCCGCAGCAGACCTCCACGTTCTATCAGCACTGGAAAACGGACATTCAGCTATTAAAGCAGCTGAACCACAACAGCTTTCGTACCTCGATTAGCTGGGCGCGCCTGATCCCCGACGGTATCGGTGAAGTGAACCCACAGGCAGTCGATTTTTATAATCAGGTCATTGATGAGCTGATTGAACAGGGCATTACGCCGTTTATCACCCTGTTCCATTTCGACATGCCGATGGCAATGCAGGAGATCGGTGGCTGGGAAAACCGTGATGTGGTGGAAGCCTATGCCCGTTACGCGCAAATTTGCTTCGAGCTGTTTGGCGATCGCGTGCTGCACTGGTTTACCTTCAACGAACCGATTGTCCCGGTTGAAGGCGGTTATCTGTACGACTTCCACTATCCGAACGTGGTGGATTTCCGCCGCGCGGCAACGGTGGCGTACCACACGGTACTGGCTCATGCGCAGGCCGTTCGCGCTTACCGTGCGGGCCATTACGCGGGGGAAATTGGCATTGTGCTAAACCTCACACCATCGTACCCGCGTTCACAAAACCCGGCCGATGTGAAAGCGGCGCACATTGCGGATCTGATGTTTAACCGCAGCTTCCTCGACCCGGTGTTACGCGGCGAGTATCCGGCCGACCTGGTGACTCTGCTGAAGTCCTACGATCAGCTTCCGGCCTGTAAACCGGAAGACAGTGCGTTGATTGCAGAAGGGAAAATCGACCTGCTTGGCATTAACTATTATCAGCCGCGTCGCGTGAAGTGCCGTGACAGCGCGGTAAACCCACAGGCGCCCTTTATGCCGGAGTGGTTCTTTGATAACTACGAAATGCCGGGCCGCAAGATGAACCCTTATCGTGGCTGGGAAATCTATGAACCCGGTATTTACGATATTCTGGTTAATCTTCGCGACAATTACGGCAACCCACGCTGCTTTATTTCTGAAAACGGTATGGGTGTCGAAAATGAACAACGCTTTATTGAAAATGGCCAAATAAACGATCAATACCGCATTGATTTTATTTCCGGGCATTTAACCTGGCTGCATAAAGGTATTAGCGAAGGGTGTAATTGTCTTGGTTACCATATGTGGACATTTATTGATAACTGGTCATGGTGTAATGCCTATAAAAATCGCTATGGGTTTATCCAGCTCGATTTAGATACGCAGCAACGCACCGTTAAAAAGAGCGGTGAGTGGTTTGCCGCTACCTCGTTAAATAATAGTTTCGATAAATAGAGAAAGAGATGATGGTTGCCTTAGAAGAAGCCGTAATGGAAATCATCGTCAATGCTGGTCAGTCGCGCAGCCTGTGCTTTGAAGCACTGCACGCTGCGCGTCAGGGCAACCTTGACGAAGCCAAAAACCTGCTGCGCGAAGCCGATGGCTACGCGCGCCAGGCGCACAAGATGCAAACCAAACTGATCGAGCAAGATGCGGGCGAAGCCCGCCAGCCGATGACGTTAATTATGGTGCACGCCCAGGATCATTTAATGAATTCCCTGCTGGCGCGTGAATTATCCGAAGAAATTATTCATTTATACCAGAGATAGCTTATGGCGAAATAAAGTTAATGTAATACCTCTGTACCTGAAAATATAAATCACTCTGTTTCTGATGATAGCGACATATTCTGTCAAATCGGAATGGGATGGTTATTGTCTGAATAAAATGTAAATTAATAGAGATGACAATGAAAAATATTAAAAAACTTCCATTAACAATGGCGGTTATCGCCGCGCTTTGCCCAATATCTGTCCTCGCACAAGAATTCACGCAGGAGCAAATCGACGCCATTGTGGCCAAAGCGGTGGACAAAGCCCTGGCAGACCGTCAGGCCAAAATGGATGCGGCGGTGGCGAAAAAGGTCGACGTGGTGACTGAGCCGCAAAGCGCGGCGCAATCCCCGGATATGGCTATCCCGTTCGGCATCAAATTTACCGGCTACGCCCGCTACGGCGCGCACTTCCAGGCCGCCGATCAGAAATACGTGGCGGTGGATGGCTCCTACAACGGCGCATCCGCGATTGGTCGTCTGGGTAACGAAGGCAACGGCGGTGAATTCCAGCTTTCTAAAGCCTTCAAGGGCGAAAATGGCGCCATCTGGGACATCAACGTGATGATTGACCACTGGAGCGACGAAGTTAACCTGAAAAAAGCCTACGCGGGGGTGACCAACATTATGGCGTCTAACCCTAACGCTTATTTCTGGGCAGGTCGTGACTTCCACCAGCGCCCGCAACAGGGCATCAACGACTACTTCTGGATGAACCACGACGGCCAGGGCGCCGGGGTGAAAAACTTCGATATCGGCGGCGTGCAGTTTGACGTCGCCACCGTGGCGGCAGTGGAATCCTGTAGCCCGGAAGTGATGGCAGACGAAGCAAACCCATCGCGCATCACCTGTACCGGCGGCTCCGGCACGGGCGACAAAGGTAACTACGCGGCCACCTCAAAAATCCACGGCATGAAGGTTGGCCCGCTGGATCTGGAGCTGTACGCCAACTATGGCTTTGACTCCAAAGCGGTTGAAAGCGATAAGCGTCTGAATGCCTGGCAGGGCGGCGTGGTGCTGAGCCACACCAACGACAGCGGCGTAAACAAAGTGATTGCCCGTTACTCGGATAACTCGGACAACAGCGTGTTTAACAAAACCGAGGATCTGACCACGGTGTACGCCAGCTTCGAAGGGCTGTACAAATTCACCCCGCAGACCCAGGTGGAGTACATCCTTGCCTTCCACGACTACGACAATAGCCGCGACAAGAGCGATAACCGCAAAAACTACAACGCCATTATTCGCCCGATGCACTGGTGGAACGACGTTCACTCCACCTGGCTGGAAGCGGGCTGGCAGCACGTTGATTACGACAATGGCGGTGATAACAAAGGCTGGAAGCTGACCCTGTCGCAGAACATGTCTATCGCCATGGGGCCAGAGTTCCGCCCGATGCTGCGTTTCTACGTGACCGGCGGCAAAGTGGATAACGAACACACCGCACGCGTGAACAATACAAAAGACGAAACCCTCGACGACTTCAACGTCGGCGCAATGTGGGAAGCGTGGTTCTAAGATAAAAGCAAAACGGCAACGCAAGTTGCCGTTTTGAGTGTTTGCTCCCTCTCCCCGTGGGAGAGGGCCGGGGTGAGGGCATCAGGTCGCACACAACCATGCTATGCTGTTGACCGAATTAACGACAACATAGCAGGGGAGAACATGGGTTCCACGCGTAAAGGGATGCTGAACGTTCTGATCGCCGCCGTTTTATGGGGCAGTTCAGGGGTTTGCGCGCAATACATCATGGAGAAAAGCCACATTTCTTCGCCTTACCTGACCATGGTTCGCCTGCTGTTTACCGGTGTTATCCTGCTCACGCTCTCCTTCGTTCACGGCGACAAGATTTTCTCGGTCATCAAAAATCGCAAAGATGCCATCAGCCTGCTGATTTTCTCGCTGGTTGGCGCGCTCACCGTGCAGCTCACCTTCCTGCTGACGATTGAAAAATCCAACGCCGCCACTGCCACCGTGCTGCAATTCCTGTCGCCGACCATCATCGTGGCGTGGTTTGCGCTGGCGCGGAAAAAGCGTCCGGGGATATTTGTGTTGTCCGCGATTATGACGTCACTGATCGGCACGTTTCTGCTGGTGACCCATGGCGATCCCACCTCGCTCTCCATTTCGCCTGCGGCCCTGTTCTTCGGGATCGCTTCGGCCTTTGCCGCCGCGTTTTACACGACGTATCCGTCGACGCTGATTGCCCGCTACGGCACGTTGCCGATTGTCGGCTGGAGTATGTTGATTGCCGGGTTAATGCTGGCGCCGTTCTACGCCGGGCGCGGAACAACGTTTGTCATTGATGGCAGCCTGCTGCTGGCGTTTTTCTATCTGGTCGTGATCGGTACAGCGCTGACGTTCAGCCTGTATCTGAAAGGCGCACAGATGATTGGCGGGCCGAAGGCGAGCATTCTGAGCTGCGCCGAGCCGCTGAGCAGCGCATTGCTGTCTGTCATCTTGCTGGGCGTGGCGTTCACCCTGCCGGACTGGCTGGGCACGCTATTGATTGTGTCGTCGGTGGTGTTGATTTCGATGGATTCGAGAAGACGGGTGAAGACCTCGGCGTAATTCAGGAATAATAGTGATAGCGGCACATCAGGATGGTAATGGCGCTATCCGTTACGCCATAAACAAGGCGATCAGTATCGTTTATCCGGCGTGACCAATAGCCGGAAAGGTTGCCTTTTAGCGGTTCCGGTTTGCCCAGTCCGTCGAAAGGATGGCGCTTCGCATCTTCAATCAGCTTGTTGATTCTGCGAAGCGTTTTCTTGTCCTGCTGTTGCCACCACAGATAATCATCCCAGCCGTTATCAGTCCAAATCAGAAGCCTGGTCATCTATCAGATCCCTCTGTGTGGTTTTTCCCGTATTTGCCTGAGCGATTGATTCCATCAGTCGGCTGGCGTTGGCAGGCGAGCTCATCAGATGGATGGTTTCCATCATCGAGTTATAGTGCTGAAGAGACATGACAACTGCATCCCCACCGTTGCGGCGGCTGATTATTGTCGTCTCCACATTTTCATTCACATCATCTAACACATCTTTGAGCCGGCTTCGGGCTTCAGTAAAAGTCACAACCTGCATACTGCCTCCTGTACAAGTTACGGTACAAGTATATCGCCGAAGTGACTATTTATCAATCAACGTGCCTTAACCTTCCCCGCCACCAGCAATGCCGTCAACAGCATCAGCGTGCCGGAAATCACCAGCGGTGAGGTCAGCCCCAGATGATCAAGCGCAATGCCGCCGACCGCCGCACCACAGGTGTTCGCCAGCTGGATCACCGCCACCTGAATCGACCCGGCTTTTTCGGCCTGATCGGCAAGCGTTCGGGTGATCCACGTCGACCAACCCACCGGGATCAGCGCAAAGGCAAAGCCCCAGATAATCGCAATCGCCGACGCCACCCACTTATCACTGCCCCACAGCACCAGCACCGCTGCACTTATCGCCAGAACCAGCGGGGCACCCGCCAGCGCCACTTTCAGGGAGCGTTTCAGGAACTGGGATGAGAGCGACGTACCGACAAAGCTGGCAATACCGAAGCTCAACAGCACCAGCGTCAGGCCATCCACATCAAACCCCGCCATGGTCATAAACACCGGGCGGATATAGGTAAAGAAGGCAAACTGCCCGGCAAAGGCCATAAAGATGGCGCTCATCCCCGCCAGCACACCCGGGCGCTTGAGCAGGCTGAACATATTCTGTTTATGATGCGCCGCTTCACCCGGCAGGGACGGCAACGCTTTCCACACCCAGATAATGCACAGCAAACCCATGACTGCCGCCGCGTTAAACACATTTCGCCAGCCGATAATCCCACCGAGGAAACTGCCCAGCGGCGCGGCGATCACCAGTGCGATAGACACGGCACCAAAGATAACGGACAAGGCTTTAGGCACCGTGCGCGCGGGCACCAGGCGCATGGTGAGAGATGCCGACATTGCCCAGAATCCGCCCAGCCCTAACCCCAGACAGGCGCGCCCAAGCAGCAGCAGGGTAAAGTTATTGGCAAAAGAAACCAGCAGGCAGGAGAGCGTCAGCAGCACGCTGAAAAGGATAACCACTTTGCGGCGGTCGATCGTGCCAATCACCTGGGTGATAAACAGGCTGGCGAACATCGCCACAAACGCGGTCACGGTAACGGACTGCCCCGCTACGCCTTCGGAAATACCCAGATCCTGCGCCATTGGCGTCAGCAGGCTGACCGGTAAAAACTCGACGGTAATCAGGCAGGCAACGCAGAATGCCACGGAGAAAACCGCCGACCAGTTCGGGCGTGAAACCTCTTTGGTCTGCGGTCTGGTCGTGGGCTGGATATGTTCGGTCATGGCGTCACCTGAAGATAAATGTGCGGAAAAGCTGCGCAGTTTATCATCAAAAGTGTGACGAATTTAACGTTTAGACAACTTTCGCAGCTTTTTTTGCCGGGCGGCGCTGCGCTTGCACCGGCCTACGGGGTTTGCAGGCCCGGTAAGCAAAGCGTCATCGGGCAGAATTACCCGCGAGCCTTAAGGGCGGCATTGGCTAATCCGACAATCCACTCCTGGTGCCCGTTAATCATCGGGTTCGGCACGGTACGCGCTAATTCCTGCGCCGGAACACCTTTTTGTGATTCCTGGGTCAGGATGCGCACGCGGTTTCCCGGCAGGTCTTCAAACAACCAGGCGTGGATCACGTCCAGGCGCGAATCCGCCCCGCCTTCCACCCAGCCGTGCCAGGCGATACGTGCCGCTTCACCGTCAACCGGCGGCACATATTCCGTCACCTGCGCTTCAACCGGGAAGCCAAAGGTGGTGAAACGGAAACGGGCATTGGCACTCAGTTCAGGGCCGCTGCCGTCATGGAAGCGGATATCTTCAGCGTTGCTGTAATAGCCCGGCCACAGGGTTGTGTCGTTGAGCTGGGCCCAAATCTCTTTGGCGCTCAGCCCGGCGACAATGATTTCGTTAGATGCAAAGTTATCGGTGGTGCCTGGCAGATAGTCGTTCGGCCAGATAATCGCGGATTGTTTCATGGTTCACCTCGTCATGTTGTTGATGAAGTGATGTTGCGCTCGCGAGTGGTATAAATCTAATGATGATACTTTATACTCTTCATCACGATTCGTGATATCAGTGCAGGTAAAACACGCCCTCTTGCGGCAAGAAAAGCTGGTTGTAGCGCAGCTGGAAGGCGTTAAGTTCCTGCGGGTCTGGCTCCATCTCGCGCATAAAACCCAGTGTGAGGCGGATTTGCGCATCGGTAATCGGTGCCGCCAGGCGCGCTTTACGCAGCAGCCGGTGCCAGGTGTGCAGGTTCTCTTCGCTGCCGTTGACGATACAGACCTGCCAGATCAGCAGCACCTGCGCCGCGTTTTGCAGATGGGCTTCGTCCGGGCGCTCAAGGTAGCGGATAAACTCATTGCCGGGCGTTTTACCAAACTGGTCGATCATCGATTCTACCGGCACCAGAGTGATACCCAGGCGCTCGCTTAATCGTTTGATCGCGCGGCGTGAATCAGAGGTCAGGATCCGAAATCCGACCACGAACACCACCACGAGGGTTGCCAGCATTATCCAGACCATGCGTTCTCCTTAAATTAGCCGCTCATCATATCGGGAAACGCGCAGCGTCAACAGCAGGCAGCGCCATAATAGTGAACTGAAAAAAGGTGGAATAACCTCATGAAAGCGGATCTGCGCACTCTGGATCTCAACTTACTGAAAACGCTGGATGCCCTGCTGGACGAACGGAGCGTCACCCGCGCCGCAGCGCGCCTCGCTCTTACGCAGCCTGCGGTGAGCGGGATGCTAAACCGCCTGCGCGATTACTTCGACGACCCGTTGTTTATCCGCGCCCCACACGGCATTGTGCCAACCACCCGCGCGGAAGCGCTGGCCGCGCCCATCAAGCGCATTCTTGCGGATATCGATGTGCTGTTGCAGCCCGTCATTTTTGACCCGCTCACGGCGAGTATCACCGTGCCCCTCGCCGCCACCGACTACGCCCTGCGCGCGGTGATCGTACCGTTTATTGCCGCCCTTAAGGTGCAGGCCCCTCACATCCGCGTGCGCGTGGTACCGGTAGAGCCGGAGCGCCTCGTCGCCCAGCTTGAGCAGGGGAAAATCGACCTCGCCCTGCTGACGCCGCACACCACACCTGATGAGCTCCACAGCCGCGCGCTTTATGATGAACGGTACGTCTGCATGATGCGCGCCGATCACCCGGATGCGGGCAAACCGCTTTCACTTGAACGCTTTTGTACTCTGGAGCATGTGCTGGTGTCTTATGAGGGCGAAAGCTTCCACGGCGTGACCGACGATGCGCTGGCAAAGGCCGGGCGCGAGCGACGCGTGGGATTATCGGTGAGCAGCTTCCTGGTGCTGCCGGAGGTGCTGACCATCAGCGATATGATCGCCGTAGTGCCGCAGCGCATGGCCGAAAACCGGGCGGATATGTTTGTGTGTGACACGCCTGTTCCGGTAGCAGGGTTTACCAAAAGCATGGCCTGGCACGGACGCACACACCGTAACCCGGCGCAGCAGTGGCTGAGGGAGTTGTTGCTGGAGACGAGCGGGCGGCAGGCTTGAATACCTGCCGCGCAATTTACCGGGTTAACAGAATGATTAATGATGAGGAATGTAAGGTTCCTTCACATAATCAGCCAGCAGGTATACGAGATCATGCAAAAGCCCAGTTAATGCTTTTGTGGTTGGTTCCGGCAGATTATTACCAAGCAAAGCCTGTGTGAGAGCAATTGCATAAGATACTGGAATATCAGTCTCTTGCCAGCAATCGGGCATAGTAGAAACCGGAATTTCTTCCGCAGAAAGACTGTCGATTAGGTGCGCGGGCAGGTCGTTAGTACAGAGCCTTTCCATATGCATGAACGCATTCAGCAAGCGTCCGTATAATGCATTACGTTCTGCGACATCGTGCGTTTCGACAAGCACACTTGCAAATGCGGCGCAGAAATCTGCGACTTCAAAAAGATCCGCCGTAGATGGAAGCGGATGGGAAATTAAGTACTGGGTAAATTTTCCGTGATGTTCAGAAAAAGAAAGGGTTGGGATAGTAGCCATAAGGCAGCCTCTTTGCGCAATTTTAGGTAATTATCACCACCCGGGTTCCTACACCCGAGGGTGGTGACGCTGACGAAGGTAGGAAGTACCGATGCACAAAGAAACCGGCCAGCCTTTCGGCTGCTCCGTCAGCGCCACCGTGATTTTATCCGGATGTGCGCTGCCCTGACAAAAAAATCGTCATTTTGTGCAATTATTCGGGTTCCTACGCCCGGTTGCAGGTTTGCTGCAACGAGGGCAATTTATGCCTTGAGAAAGAGTTGGTAAAGGGGTTTAGCTAATGACAGGTGAAGCAATTTCATTTTTACGAAGCGGCTTCCAAAATTTTGAAGAACAATGCGCTGCACAAATATTTTTTCTTGTTTAAAAATTGGTGATGGCCTAGAACATATGAATCTTTTATCTTTAAGCCATTTATAAATTTATTTGTTTATGTCAATTCATAGGATAGAAAAATGACAAAACATTTAGAACTGCCATTTGATTGGTCTGAGCAAGTAGAAGATTTGCCTCCCGATACACTTGAGCGTAGTGAACATGCTCGGTTCCTTACTTCATTCTTAGTCGATAAGGGTACAAACGGTAATTATGTTCTAAACCTGGATGCACAGTGGGGGGCAGGTAAAACATGGTTTATACGTCGTTGGATGAAAGAAATATCAGCGATCCACCCCACTGTTTATATTGATGCGTGGAAAAATGATCACTCAGGGGATCCTTTTCTGACAGTTGTTTCTGAAATCAAATCAGCTCTTGCATCTAAAACAGAGTTTTCATTTCTAGAACATAATGTATTGAAAGGAACATGGCGACTGATGAAGTCTATCGCCCCGGAAGTCACTAAATACATTATTAAGAGTAAACTAGGAATAGATGCAAAAGACTTGAATCTTGATGGCGAAGCAGACTTGGGGTCAAAAATAGTTGATGAATTATTAAAATCACATCAAGAAGCAAACTCCTCTGCTGATAGTTTTAAAAAATCCATATTTGAATGGCTTGAGGCGGTAATAGAGACAAATGAGGGGAAATATGAGTATCCGCTTTTCATTTTTATCGATGAGCTTGATCGTTGCCGACCTAACTATGCAATTGAAATGCTAGAAACCATCAAGCACCTTTTTGATATTAATAAAGTGGTATTTATTGTGTCTACGGATAAAGAACAGCTAATTCATTCAATCTGTTCAGTGTACGGTTCTGGATTTGATGCCAGAAGTTATCTTGATAGATTTTTCATGCGTTCAGTTACTTTAAAGAAGAGAACCCTCTTCGAATTCTTAAAAAACAAATTAAATAACTCCACCACCTTTGAAAGAGTGCTTAATAAGCATGAAATAATAATTCATGATAGCCACACACCTAAATTCGCCACATTATTAGAAATCCTTACTGTAGTTGCTGATGGATTTTCCATGGACCTGCGGACAACAAACCTTTGGTTTGAGAGGCTTGAGTCAATATATAGCCATACAAATAAAAATATCGAAATACTTTCCCTTAGCTTTATTCTCGCAGTTTATACAAGGCATAATTCTTATTATAAAGAAATTGCATTTGGTAGAAATACATTCTCAGACACTAGTGGGAATTCTATTAACAAGATTTTCAAAGAGGATAAATCATTATTGATTCAGACATCCATTAAAGATATCGCCATGCAAAACTCACTTCAATTTTCACCACCTGTAATAGATCATTTGTTTATCGATAAACTCACCCCAACTCAACTATTAAATATAATATTTTTAAAAATTGATAGTAGAGGAGCGCTAAATTCTAGAGGAAACATAGACAACATGCTGCGAGAAATGCATGATAAAAAATCAGAATACGGCGCACTAAATAAAATAACAATTAACTCTGGCTTTTCGCAAATAAGAATAAACCAAGCAAGCAATATTTATTTTGAGAAATTCTTTGAGGAAAATAAAATAGATTTTAAAGAATATCACAGCCTATGTGAACTCGCTGTTCTAATTGAGTGAAATTAAACAGCTTTTGCTCTTGTGATCCATATTTTTTGAAAATGTAGGGACTCAACTAAAGTCCCTACATTACCTGCACACTCAGGCTGCTTTCAATTTCTGCTTCTGTGCGCGGTTTTCGCGGCGGATCTTACGCTCTTCCAGCACCGCGACCATCGCCATCAGGACGATACAGCCAATGGCTGCTGCATCCAGCGCGGCGAAGGTGCCTGCCCAGCCGGTGAGGCCGAAAATCGGTGTGCCGTCGGCGATCATCCCCAGACCGAGCTTGGCGAAGCTGTCGCCAATCAGGTACGCGAAGGTGCCCTTAATTCCATCGGCAGCGCCGATCGCTTTTTTCGGCACGAAGCCGACGGCGGCTACGCCGATCAGCAGTTGCGGGCCAAACACCAGGAAGCCAAGCGCGAACAGCGATGCGAGGTAAACGTACTGGTTGCTGGCATGTTGATAAACACCAAGGGTCGCGATGATCAGGGCCAGCGCCACGCAGGCCACCAGCGCACGACGGCCATTGGCAAGGTCAGAAAGCCAGCCCCACAGCAGCGTGCCGACCAGCGCGCCCACTTCAAACAGGGTAAAGCCCTGGATCGCGACTTCTTTGGAAAGCTTCAGCTCCTGGAAGGCATACACGGTAGACCACTGGTCGATACCGATACGCACCACGTACAGGAAGATGTTTGAGAAACATAACAGCCAGATCACTTTGTTTTTCAGCACATACTCAACAAAGATCTGCCATTTGGTCATCTCGTTTTCTTCGGTCTCTTTGTCCTCTTCGCTGATCTCCTCGTCAAACAACTCTTCAGCTTTACCAAGGCCGTAAGATTCCGGGGAGTCGCTGCCAAAGCGCAGGCCGATAAAACCGACAATCAGGGCGATAATCGATGGGAAGATAAACATGCCGATCACATGCCCGTCGAACAGATAGTTAGCACCGAACAGCGCCACGCCAGCCGCACCCGCACCCCCGAGGTTGTGGGATATGTTCCACATGCCAAGATACGACCCACGCTTACGACGCGGCGTCCATTTGGTGATGGTGGAATAGCTGCACGACCCGCCGGTACTCTGGAAGAAACCGCTGAGTGCGTAGAAGGCAATCATCAGGAACAGGCTGACCGAGCCAGTGCCCATGCTGGCGCTAAAGCCGAGCATACAGATGGCGGAGAGGATCAGCATAAACGGCAGGAACTGCTTGGTGTTTTTGCCGTCGGCGTAATAGGAAACCAGCGTTTTACCCACGCCGTAGGTGATGGAGAAGCCCAGGCCAATCATCCCCAGCTGCGTCATGCTCAGCCCGTAGGTCGAGATCATGTCGTTCTGCGCGATGTTAAAGTTCTTGCGGATCAGGTACATGGTCAGGTAGCCAATAAAGACCACCAGGTAGGACTGCATGAAGGGTTTGAACCACATTTTGCGCCGCACATCGAGCGGCAGATCCAGGGTCGGCTTACGTACCTGGTTTAAGAAGGCCAGCATGGTTTGCTCCTGAGCTGATTTTTATACCTGCGAATGGCAGGCATTGTAAAAATCAGCCGGGAGAGACGCCTGAGATACCGTCCAGGTGAAACCGGGAAAATTTCCTGGTTTTGCGCCACTCGGGGCGAAAAGGTGAAGTGCATCACATCACACTGGTTTCGCGTGGGGCCTGAGCGTTTAAAAATGGCAGCAACAGCAGGGCAGAAATCCCCGCCGCAATGGCGATCACCGCAAAAAAACCGCTCCAGTGCCAGATGTCGATCACCCGTGCCAGCGGCCAGCCGGAAAGCGATGCCCCCAGGTAAGCAAACAGCCCGACAAAGCCCGTTGCCGCGCCTGCCGCCTCTTTGTGCGAGCACTCTGCCGCTGCCATACCGATCAGCATCTGCGGGCCGAACACGAAGAAACCGGTGGTGAAGAAGCACGCCGCCTGCATCACGTAGCTGGCAAACGGCATCAGCCACAGCGAGCCGACCGAGAGCAATATCCCGGCGGCGAAAATCAGGTTCATCGGGCCACGGTTGCCGTTAAACAGCTTGTCCGAACCCCAGCCCGCCACCAGTGCGCCGATAAACCCACCCAGCTCGAACATGGTCACTGCCGAGTTCGCCGTTACCAGATCCACACCGAGCGTCTCGGACATATACAAATTACCCCAGTCGTTGATCGCCGCACGCACCACGTAGACCAGCACGTAACAGAGCGACAGCAGCCAGATATAGGGGTTCTTCAGCACATATTTGGTGAGGATCTCTTTGCGGGTCAGCCCTGCGCCTTCCTGCTGTTGGGCGATTTCCATTTCGTCGTGCCGCCAGTCGCCCACCGCAGGCAGCCCCACGGTCTGCGGCCTGTCGCGCAAACGCCAGCACAGGAATACCCCGGCAAGTATTGCCAGGCCGCCCGCAATCATCATTCCCGCCCGCCAGCCGTAGTGCAGCGCCGCCGCACCCACCACAATCGGGATCAACGCGCCGCCAACGTTATGCGCGGTGTTCCATATCGCCCACCAGCCACCACGCTCGTTGCGCGAATACCAGGTGGTGAGCAGGCGGGCGCACACTGGCGCGCCCCAGCCCTGGAAAAAGGCGTTCAGCGCCCACAGCAACGCAAAGGCCCACAGCGAGGTGGAAAAACCAAACAGGATATTCACTACCCCGGTGGCAATCAGCCCGAAGCCCATAAAATAGCGGGCATTAGAGTGGTCGCTGACAATACCGGAGAAGAACTTCGACAGGCCATAGGTGATGTAAAACAACGTCGCCAGCAGGCCGATATCGGTGCGCACCATCACGCCGCTGGCAAGGATTTCTGGTGCGGCGGCGTTGAAGCTTTTGCGGGTGAAGTAGAACAGGGCGTAACCGAGCCAGATGGTTGCCAGGATATGGCGTCGCCAGTAACGGTAGCGGGCGTCGATTTCTGCTTTATCGCTTATAGGGGTGGCGTTGGCAGGCGTTTTAAACATGGTGAGTCCTTATGCGTAACGCAGCGGCAAGCTGACGCTAACGCGCGTGCCGTGGGTGCAGGAGAGGGTCAATGTCCCGCCGAGCGCCGTTACGCGTTCGCGCATCCCCGCAAGGCCAAAACCCTGCTGGCCCGAACCCGGAGGCAGGCCGCAGCCATCATCTTCAATCACCAGCATCAGACGTTCATCCTGCTGCCAGCCCTGTAGGGTTACCGCGCTGGCGCTGGCGTGCTTAACAATATTGTTCAACCCCTCCTGGCAGACGCGAAACAGCGTGACGCGCTGGCCTTCGCTCAGCCCTGGCTCATGGATGCGCCAGTCGAGATGGCTGACAATTCCGCGACTTTCCAGCTCCATCTCGCGCATCAGGGAACGCACGGCCTGCTCGAGGGAAAGGTCGTCCAGCTGACGTGGACGCAGCCGCCCCAGCAGGCGGCGTACCGAATCATACACCCCGAGCGAAAGCTGTTCGATATGCGCCCCTCCCTGCTTCACGCCCGCGTTTTCCGCCGCCAGACGCT
The DNA here is from genome assembly GCF_056156645.1 of Enterobacter sp. Li2LvB3. Classification (NCBI taxonomy): domain Bacteria; kingdom Pseudomonadati; phylum Pseudomonadota; class Gammaproteobacteria; order Enterobacterales; family Enterobacteriaceae; genus Enterobacter; species Enterobacter sp. Li2LvB3. Next base: position 175,047 of record NZ_JBSICG010000004.1, read on the forward strand.
GAACAATGCCCGCCTGGGTGCGGATGGCGGTAATGGTCTGGCCGATATCGTCATGCAGCTCACGCGCCACCTCCTGTCGTACAGTCTCTTCGGTTTCCAGCAGGCGTTCTGCCAGACGACGGTTACGCGCCAGCTCAGTTTGCAGGGACTGGTTCAGTTCACGAAGACGCTGAATGCCCGCCCCCAGCAGCAGCCCGGTCAGGCTTTGCGCCAGCAGAGAAAGGAGTAAATCTACCGGATGATCGTGCCAGGTCTGGCTCGCAATCAGGGCAATGGCGTTCATCAGTGTGGCGATCAGCGCCCCCTGCCAGCCGTAATGCCAGGCAAGCGCAATGATCGGCAGCGCCAGACAAAACGGTGTAAAGCGCGAAAGCTCCGCAGGCAGGCCGAGCTGCAACCACAGGCTCACGACGAATAACAGCAGATACCAGATGAGATGCCGCGCGCGCCAGTTTACCGGCTGAGACACCAGCGCCGGGCCGAGCGGCTGCCAGACGGTGCTGGTGAGGTAATGCCAGATAACCAGGCAGGTTGGCGCGAGCGTCAGGCCGCCAGTGAGCGTCAGCAGCAGCGCGTTGAGCATCTCTTTTTCACCCATCCACGGCAGGGACTGGAGCAGCGCGGCGGCAATCAGCGCCGCCCCCTGACGCAACAGCGTGCGCCAGTCGCGCTGGTGACGGTATCGGGAGATAAGTGCAACCGGGATAAGCGCGAGCACGCTGCCGGAAATCAATAAGGGCAGATGCGCCAGCGCCACTTCCTGCGCCAGCCACACCAGCATCAGCCACTCAGCGCCGAGCAGCACCGGCCAGTAACCGCGCGGGCATTGCAGCATCAATCCCAGACGCAGGCCGAAGGGGAACAGCAGCACCGCCAGCGCCGGGCGTTCAACCAGATGCAGGCTGATACTCCACAGGCAAAACCAGGCGGCAGAGAAGATAAAAAAACTGGCGACCACGGCAATCAGCCGCGAGAAAACGGGACTCATTGCCAGGTATCAAACATGCGGCGCGCCAGCTCGACATCGTTGCTGACGCCGAGTTTTTCCATCAGGTTGGCACGGTGGACGTGGACGGTTTTGGGTGACAGATCCAGATCAGCTGCAATCTCTTTTACCGACATTCCCTGAGCAAGCTTCTCCGCCACCTGGCGTTCGCGTCGGGTCAGCGGATCCTGGCGTCCTGCCGCCAGCTTGATGGCAATATCCGGCGTCAGGTAGCAGCCGCCAGTGGAGACGGTGCGTACGGCGGCGATAAGTTCGTCCGGGCTACAGCGTTTGGAAAGGAATCCGCGCGCCCCCGCGTTAAGCGCCTGTTCCACCAGCGCCGGGCTGTCGTGAACCGAAAGCATGATGGTCGCCATTCCCTTTGGCAGCTGGGTTAACAACTCCAGCCCTGAGAGATCCGGCATTGAGATATCGCAGATACAGACCTGCACCCCGCGCCCGGGCAAACCGGCCAGCGCCTCGCGGCCAGAACCAAACTCGGCCACCACCTGAAAATCAGGTTCAAGGTTCAGAAGCTGAGCAAATCCTGAGCGGACGATAAGGTGGTCGTCGATAAGGGCGATAGTGGTCATAGCGCGTTCCTGGCGGGCGGATAAAAAAACGCGCTTACCTTATCGATAAGCGCGTGGGTGTTCAAGCAATGAGCGATTTATTCGAAGAACACCGCAATTTTGTTAAACATAGTGGGATCGGACTGGTTGCGTTCCACTTTGGTGACATCTTCCAGCTTATCGATCTGCGCCATCATCTGCTCCAGACGCTGATCGTCGTTAACCAGTAGCCAGATGCGGCTGTGTTCGCTGCCCTGAATTGGCAAGCAGAGAATGCCTTCTACGTTAAACGCGCGACGGGCAAACAGCCCGCAGACGTGGGTCATGACGCCAGGGTGGTTACGGACGGTGAGTTCCAGAATGACGTTATCATGTTGTTTCTGCATGGCTTATTCTCCCACCATCTCAGTATTTGCCGCACCCGGCGGTACCATCGGATACACTTTTTGTTCAGGGTCGATACGCACGTGGATCAGCGCCGGGCCCGGGCGTGAAATCGCCGCCTGCAACGCCGCGTGCGCGTCTTCTTCTGCGTTCAGATCGCAGGTATGCAGGCCAAAACCGGCGGCAATCTGCATAAAGTTGATCATACCGGGATAGGTCGCAGCAAACACGCCCTGCTTGTAGAACAGACTTTGCTGCTGATGCACCAGCCCCAGCGCTTCGTTGTTCATCAGAATGATTTTCACGTCTAACTGGTTTTCGGCCGCGGTCGCCATTTCCTGAATGTTCATCATCAGGCTGCCGTCACCGGAGAAGCAGATAACCTTGCGATCCGGGTTAGCCAGCGCCGCGCCAACCGCCGCAGGCAGGCCAAAGCCCATAGTGCCCAGGCCGCCGGAGGTCAGCCACTGGCGCGGACGGTTCAGCGGATAAGCCTGTGCAGTCCACATCTGATGCTGGCCCACGTCGGTGGTGATGATGGCGCTGTCGTCCACGCAGGCGGCAACGGCGTTAATCAGCCCGTAATGGCTGAGCGGGTCGCCTTCGGTCGGGATGGCGCCCGGGAACTCTTTTTGCAGGTCGGCTACCAGCTGACGCCAGTCTTCACGCCCGGTCGCGTCTGTTTGTGGGATCAGTTGCGCCAGAACTTCGGCAACATCGCCCTGAATAGCAACGTGCGGCTGCTTGATTTTACCCAGCTCGGCGCGGTCGATATCCACGTGAATGATTTTGGCGTTCGGGCAGAACTGCTCGGTTTTACCAATCGCCCGGTCATCAAAACGTGCGCCCAGAACAATCAGTAAATCAGATTCTTGCAGAATGTAGTTGGTGCTGCGCGCGCCGTGCATTCCCAGCATTCCCAGTGACAGCGGGTGCGCTTTTGGCAACATGCCAAGTGCCATCAGGGTCATGGTGGTTGGCAGGTTGGCTTTTTCAGCGAACTGGCGCACCTCTTCTGAAGCATTAATCGCCCCGCCGCCCAGGTAGAGCACCGGGCGTTTGGCGGCATTAATCATCGCCGCTGCATCACGCACGCTATCAGCGCTGAATTCCGGCGCGGGGGCACGGCCGCCCGGCTCAGGCAGCACGTCGATGTCGATTTCTGCGGTTTGTACATCCTTAGGAATGTCTATCCACACCGGGCCCGGACGGCCAGACTGAGCAATGCGGAATGCATCGCTGATAACCTGTGGAAGCTCGGCGATATCGCGAACTAAATAGTTATGTTTGGTGATGGGGATAGAGATGCCGTAGGTGTCCACTTCCTGGAATGCATCCGTACCAATCATCGACGACGGCACCTGGCCGGTAATGCAGATCAGCGGAATGGAGTCGAGGCGCGCATCGGCGATGGCGGTGACCAGGTTGGTCGCACCCGGCCCGCTACAGGCCATACAAACCGCCGGTTTACCCTGCGTACGCGCCATGCCCTGGGCGATAAAACCTGCGCCCTGCTCGTGACGTGCCAGTACGTGACGGATCTGCGTGCTTTGGCTTAACGCATCATACAGCGGCAGCACTGTCCCGCCAGGGATACCCGCAACCGTGGTGATGCCCTGACGTTCCAGCAAATGAACGATCAGCTGCGCGCCGGTGAAACGCGTCTTTGTGGATGTTGTGCCCGAAATTGCCATGCTCCAGTCCTTTTATGGGCCGACTTTCCGGGAGGCGTTTAAACTAAAAACCCCGCCCGGTTTGCGCCGGCGGGGTTTTGGAATCGTGTGTTGTTCCAGTCCCTACGGCGCATTGCCGACGACCACCACCACACGCACGACGACCACTGCGGCTGGTAGCGCAGTTTTTAGTAGGGTCGCGGTGTTCATGGATAAAGTCATTGGGGACCTGTGTTTGGAATCATTGATAGAATTCATACAAACACAGGTTTTTCGGCGTGACAATGGAAATATTTTCATCTGCGCAAAAATGCGTCAAAGATCACGTTTCGTTTGTTGAGTGATGAAAACAAAAAAAGCCTGATTTTTTGTCATTCAATAAATAGCGCGGGCGATACACCAAATCGGGCTGCAAGCTTTTTAATGTGGTTCAGAGTGAGCTGCCTCTGGCCGTTAAGCACCCTTGAAACCATTGATTTACTGCCAATTTCATCCTGAAAATCAGATATCGTCAGGTTATATTGATCCATCAACGTTCTTAGAACCGCAATGCCAACAGGTACAGATTCCATCTCCAGACGTAACGCGACAATGTCTGGCTGGTTCGCTTCGTAGCGGCTAATTCTTGCACATACGATATCCAGTAAAGGGCTACCCGGTTCGTTCATAAGAAGATACTCAACCAGTTCCAGAGCGTCTTTGTAATCCTGTTCGTTAGGATGTTCACCCAGCAGAGGAACAGCCGCAACAAGGGCATACGTAGCTTTCATTGCATCAGCAACGATCATCATTTCTTCCCCTTAGTGCTTTCAAAGCAATAAAACCACCGCTTATCTCGGTGGTTTTTTTATGCATCCAAAATACATAACGTTGCAGAGGGCTTTTCGTTTTAGTACGTTGCGCGCTCATTCCAGGAATCACTATAGATGACATTTCCGTCGCAATGCTTCCAGGTGATTTTCTCATAGCGTATGAGAACCGTTTCAAGATGTGTTCCGGTATTTGCACCTGGATACATATCTGGCGTGATTGAGGTTATTTTCACATTCTCCAGGATGATATTAAAATACTCCTGATCTAAACCAGCTTCATTAATCTGATACATCTTAATGGTGGCTGACTGGAACGTTCTCCCCGTACTCAGTGCTCGAAATAAAAACGGGGTTACACGATCAAATTCCTTTTGGAACATGATGGGCATGTGTATGCGCGTGCCCGTTAATCTCCCGGTATTCCCGTCGACCGGGATGTTGACATTATGAGTGAATGATTTGAGCTCAATTGCGCCCTCACGCCCTGACACAAGGCAAGGGCCAACCATGGGAGAACCATTTTCATCTGTTAGAAATAAATAAGCCGGATTTGACATAAAAATTCCTTTTTATAAAATTCAATCGTACTTATCAAAGCGCCCGAAAATCATCGGATGGACAATAATAAATACTACGATAGCAATGAATGTTAGTAATACCCAGTGGTCAGGCAACACCCACAGGAACAAAGAGGCGCATGCAAAAATATAAACGGGGAATAAAATATCCGTAAATAGAATTGATAGCAGACTCTTAAACATACTATTTGTCCTTAAAGTCGTTATAAATCGCATCGAAATCCCTATAGAATCCCATTTTCACCTTCTTAATGAGTTCAGACAGGAACGGCTCAAAAAAGTAATAAAGCATCTCCAGTTGTGCGGCATAGAGGGCAGCGTAATATTGAGGGTCCAGCGTTTTCAGACGACGGGCAGCAAGAGCGCACTTCTGGTCCGTGCCAATCAGTTGAAGTGCCATGACCACATTAGGTACGCGGCGTGCAAACCGTTCGACGACGATTTCAGAAAGTAAGCCAGATTCCGAAAGGGATCTAGCCAACGTCCATGCTATCGCTAAACGCGCTGCCTTGCTTGGCGGGATGTTTTTAACAAGCCCGGTTACTATTGAATCCGTCTTACGAACGCGATTTTGTTCATTTCCAGTATCGGTTATAATACTTTCAAAATAAAGATAGAGCATATGTGCTATTACATCGCGATAACGGTAAATAGACACAATTGAGAGATACATCCTCTTTTCTTCTGAGAGAAGCTCATCGCATACATCATGATAGCTCGGAATTAAGCATGATGAATACCAACTTACACGCTCCATTCCTGAGTAGATATCAGATCCGATTCCCCTTAATGCCCTCCATGTCCCTGCAACGCCTTGCTGTCCATAAATAGCCAACTGCCTGTCGCTCTGGAACTTCATCTTTAAATAATCAGATGCTTGCATAATACATCCACATTGTTTTTATGGTTATGGGAATATAAATTGAAAAGCAAAATAATTCAAATTCATGAGATTGATTTAGTTATACATTCACGTAAATAATAAATTATTTAGTTATTATTTCTTACGGATATAATCGATACGATTTGAATAGCCTGATGGGTATGTTATTTATATTAATTTACCTATTTGGTGCCGTTATCTCGCAAAATTAGCCTGATACCCTTGCATAAAATTGGTTTCTTAAGCGAGCCTAACCAGCCAACAGGCATCGCGTCTTATGCTTGCACGGAAAACAAAAAACCCCGCCGGAGCGAGGTTTTTTTCAGGGTTTGCGGCTGGTAACCGCAGAACACACTGTGTTACGTCAACGCAAAAAGTATACGCGATCGGCGACGAACGCGCAATTTAAGGCACGGATTTTGACGTTTCTGAGTATGTACCCTCTGACAATCTTTGTCTATAAAATACTGTTCATACATACAGTATTTATCTATACTCAGGGTGTTCGCAGTGCGCGAGGGGGCCGCTGTTTTACCGGCGCAACAAAGTCCTGGCTGAAACGGGTGGTGCCGTCAGTGCCTTAACCCCTGAAGTGAGCACACTGTGTTACGTCAATCCAGGTGCTGGCAACAGGCGGCGGAAAGGTACGCCAGCATCGTGCTCCTTTTGACCAAAAGGAGACGCGTATGAGCGTAGTGGATATGGTGGTTCTTATCCTCAAACTCATTGTTGCTGTACTGCAACTGCTTGATGCCGTCCTGAAATACCTGCGGTGATTCAGGTTCAAGTCGCACCTGAGAGGGGCGGGCAACCGCCCCTCTTTAATAACGAGGGAATGCTATGTCGCGTCTGTTAATTGAACCCATTACACCCGAAGAACCCGGGTATATTGCCCTGAAAACCGAAAGCATCACGCTGAATTTCAACATGCTACGCAGGCTGGAAGAGAACTGGCAGCGCGGTGAAAACCGCTTTAACGCACCGGGTGAAAAACTGCTGGGGGCGTTTCTGAACGGCAAACTAGTGGGCGTATGCGGCCTGAACCGCGATCCGTTTAGCCAGCAACCACGCGCCGGACGCATTCGTCATCTCTACGTCAGCGAGAAGTGCCGCGGACTGGGCATTGGAAAACAGCTTTTGACCGTGGTAATGGCCGATGCGAGCATCTGGTTTGATTTTCTCAATACCCATGCGCCGGACACTGCGTATGGTTTCTATCGCCAGGCGGGTTTTACGCTGGTGTCTGACGAACCGCGGGTGACGCACCGCCTTTTTTGTGCGGTCTAACCGGCTGGCAGCATCAGAGTGTGAATGTTACAGTTGAGTGACAATTAATCACCCGATACGCCATGACCATCACCGTTTTCTGCATTTTACTCTTCGCCGCGCTGCTGCATGCCAGCTGGAACGCCATCGTCAAAGCCGGAACGGATAAGCTCTATTCTGCAATCAGCGTCAGCGGCTCCGCCACGCTGATTGCCCTGGTGCTGCTCCCCTTTTCGCCACAGCCTTCTGCCGCAAGCTGGCCGTTTTTAATCGTCTCCTGCGCGTTACAGGTGGTGTACACGGTGCTGGTGGCGAAGACCTATCAGGTCTCTGATATGAGTCAGACCTATCCCCTGATGCGCGGCACTGCGCCGCTGCTGGTGGCGCTGATCAGCGTGCTGGTGCTCGGCGATAGCCTCTCATGGCTCGCGTGGTCCGGCATCGGGGTGATCTGCCTGTCGATACTGGCGATGGCGATGAACGGACGCATGCAGTCCCGAAAAGGGATCTGGCTGGCGCTGCTGAATGCCTGTTTTATCGCGGGCTATACGCTGGTGGATGGCACCGGCGTGCGGCTCTCTGACACCGCGCTGGGCTACACGCTGTGGACCTTCTTTATGAACGGCTTCTGCCTGCTGAGCTGGGCGATGGTCGCGCGGCGGCGTGAAGCGTCCAGCTACCTGCGGCTGCACTGGAAAAAGGGGCTGCTCGGCGGGATAGGTACTATGGGCTCTTACGGCCTGGCGCTATGGGCAATGACGCAGGCCCCGCTGGCAGTGGTCGCAGCGCTGCGCGAAACCTCCATTCTTTTTGGGGCACTGATCGCGTTTGTCCTTTTAAAAGAGAAAGTTGCGGGTCTGCGTATTGCTGCGGCGCTGGGTATTGCTGGCGGAGCGATTCTGCTGCGCCTGGCGTAAATCACTGGCAACATTAGTTGCCGATCTTGTTTACAAATCCTGCCTTTCCCGGTTTTTCCATTCGCTACAATAATGCTTAAATTGCCATCGCACTGTGGTAGATTCCTCGCTCATTTATGGGAATGAGCAGTCACTTATTCTTTATTTATCTCTTTTGGCAAAAGTATTCAGCGACATGAAAAAACAAAGGAACGTTAACTTATTGTTGATGCTGGTGTTACTGGTGGCCGTCGGTCAGATGGCGCAAACCATCTACATTCCGGCAATCGCCGACATGGCAAAGGAACTGAACGTCCGCGAGGGCGCAGTGCAGAGCGTCATGGCCGCTTATCTGCTGACCTATGGCGTCTCTCAGCTGTTTTACGGCCCGCTGTCCGATCGCATCGGGCGTCGCCCGGTGATTCTGGTGGGCATGTGCATATTTATGGTCGCCACGGTGATTGCCATCACCACCCATAGCCTGACGGTACTGATTGCCGCCAGCGCTCTGCAAGGCGTCGGGACCGGCGTTGGCGGGGTGATGGCGCGCACCTTGCCGCGTGATCTGTACCAGGGCACCCAGCTTCGCCATGCCAATAGTCTGCTCAATATGGGCATTCTGGTGAGTCCGCTGCTGGCCCCGTTGATTGGCGGCCTGCTGGATACAATGTGGTCGTGGCGTGCCTGCTACGCCTTCCTGCTGGTGCTGTGTGTGATTGTGACCTTCAGCATGGCGCGCTGGATGCCGGAAACGCGCCCCACCGACGCACCGCGCACCAAACTTATCACCAGCTATAAAACGCTGTTCGGCAACGGGGCGTTCACCTGCTACCTGCTGATGTTGATCGGCGGCCTGGCGGGGATTGCCGTGTTTGAAGCCTGCTCCGGCGTACTGTTAGGCGCAGGGCTTGGCCTCAGCAGTATGGTGGTGAGTATCCTGTTTATCCTGCCTATTCCGGCAGCGTTTTTCGGCGCATGGTTTGCCGGACGCCCGAACAAACGTTTCTCCACGCTGATGTGGCAGTCAGTGATTAGCTGCCTGCTGGCAGGCGTGATGATGTGGATCCCAGGGTTGTTCGGCGTGATGACAGTCTGGACGCTGCTTATCCCGGCGGCGCTGTTCTTTTTCGGTGCAGGGATGTTGTTCCCGCTCGCCACCAGCGGCGCAATGGAGCCGTTCCCGTTCCTCGCAGGTACGGCGGGCGCGCTGGTGGGCGGTTTGCAGAATATCGGTTCCGGCGCGCTGGCCTGGCTTTCTGCGCTGTTACCGCAAACCGGTCAGGCTAGTTTGGGTTTACTGATGACGCTGATGGGGCTGCTGATTTTACTGTGCTGGCTGCCGCTGGCGTCCCGTGTCCCGCATCATGAGCAGCCGGTTTAACTGCATGATGGCCCGGCTTCTCGGCGGGCTTTTCACACTCAGGTGTAATCATGGTCTGCAATAAAGGCTCTGGCGCAGGCCGCCAGGCCCCTTCTTCCCCGTCATAAAACTGGAAATCGGCGTTAATGGCATACGGGATTTTCGACTTTTGCAGTTCACAGGCCATAAACGTGGCAAACGCCAGCTGCGACGCAGTTGGCGTAAATCGGCTTGATTCACCCACTCCCCAGCCGCCAACCCAACTGACATGTCCGGTTTTTTGCTGCCAGTGCAACGCGGTGTTAATCCGGTTGTGAATGGCGGCTTTTTCGGCCGCCGTACCGGACGTCCACGGGTATTTGCCGTTATTCTTCAGCGGCCCCCACGGGAAAATATGCCACTCGGCCAGCAGGTAGTTTTGGCTGTGCGCAGGCAGCTTCATGCTGGATAAATCTTCCGGCGCGGCACGCAGGCGTGGCGCGATAAAAATCATGCGATTAGCATCAATGCTGTGAATGACTTTTATTGTTTTCTCGTATACCCGGTTCAGCGAAGCCTGGTTGTGGTTGAGCTTATCCGCCGGCTCATAGATCAGATCAAACCCAAGCAGCGGCGAGCTTTGGCCAAAATAGTGCGCCACCGCAATCCACCAGTTGATCACCTCTTTTTCATTGTCCGCTTTGGGGTCGTTTTTATATTCGTCAGCCTGATAAGCGATGATGGGGATCACCCCGTATTGCTCGCACGCCTCTACCAGTTTACGCAGATGAATAAGCCGCGCTTCGGTAGGTTCATCTGCCACGCGAATACGCACATGCGTTAACCCTTTAGCGCGAAAATCACGAACGACCAGCGGATCGAATTCCCGGATGCCACGTTCGGTGCGCGCCCAGTCGACATCAATACCCACGCCAAGCTGCTGCGCATAAAGGGCAGCCGTCAGCGGCGGCTCAGCGGCGATGGCCCAGCCGGTAGTTAGCAGTAACGCAGTGGCAATGAGAGGCTTAAACACAATGTACCTTGCGAGAAATCAAAAGCAATAACCTGTATTTAGCACGCTTTTTCACATTTCGTGTAGAGCCAAAGCGTAATAAATCTTCACTGCGCCATCGCCTTCAACCAATTGATAAAGGCATCGATTTTTGGCCACTGTCGCCCGGACGGGGTGGAGATGTAATAGTGTTGATGGCATTTCAGCGTTTTCTCGCCAAAGGGCGCTATCAGTTCCCCAGTCTCAAGGCGCTTTTGCACCAGACGTTTACGCCCCATCGCCACCCCCACGTGGTTCATTGCAGCAATAATCGCTAAATCAGAACGATCGAAACCAATACCCGATGATGGCGGCATATTTACTGCAAAATACTGCGCCCAGCTAAACCACTCGTCGGTGCCGGAGTCGTTGCTCCAGGCCTGGCGGTCATGCAGCAAGGTGCAGTGGCGCAGGTTATCCGGGTTCTGAAGCAGCGCATGTTGTTGTGCATATTCCGGGGAGCACACCGGCAGGATAGCCTCATCCATCAGAAAATGGTGAGACAGATGATTTGGCGGCGTATCGTCGAAATAGAGCGCCAGATCGACCCCCGTTCGCTGCATATTTACATAATCATTGCCGGTCAAAATGGTCAGCGAAATCGACGGATACCGGCGGGTGAAGTCCCCCAGCATTGGTACCAGCCAGCACTGGGCAATCGACGGACGGGAGTAAACCGTCAGCGTGCCGGACAGCGCCTGGTTTTTGATATCCAGGATCTCCTGATTCAGGGTGTCCAGCGACGATTTTAACGTCCAGTACACACGCTTTCCTTCCTGGGTCAGCTCCACTTTCCGGTGTGAACGCACAAACAGCTGAATGCCCAGTTCCTCTTCCAGCAGGTTGATGCGGTGACTGACCGCGCTGGGGCTTAACGATAGCTCTTCCGCCGCCAGCGCAAAGGATTCGTGACGCGCCGCCACTTCAAAGGTGTACATTTTTGACAACTGCCAGCCATTTAACAGGCGGTTTCTGGCCTCATTTGCATCATTCATCGCCATTCTCACTCTCTTTTTACCTGCCCAGAATACCTTTCAGAGATGAATTTATGTGAACCAAACACGAAATAAGTGTGTTTTTTAGAGTTTAGTCACTCACTTGATTCTATCTGGCTCACCTGAACGGCAATTTATATCGTTTGTCAGCCCATGCCGTTTTTTCGTCCAATACCCGCAGATTACTTAAGGGTGAGGTGAGATATGGGATCTCAGGTCTGGGTTGTGGCGACGCTGCTCATCAGCATCGTGTTGATTGTATTAACCATCGTAAAACTGAAGTTTCATCCGTTCCTGGCACTGCTGCTGGCGAGCTTTTTCGTCGGCACCATGATGGGGATGGGCCCGCTGGATATGGTGAACGCCATTGAGAGCGGTATTGGCGGCACGCTGGGCTTCCTCGCCGCGGTGATTGGTCTGGGGACGATCCTCGGCAAGATGATGGAAGTGTCCGGCGCGGCGGAGCGTATCGGCATCACGCTTCAACGCTGCCGCTGGCTATCCGCCGATGTGATTATGGTGCTGGTGGGGATGATTTGCGGCATCACGCTGTTTGTGGAAGTGGGCGTGGTATTGCTGATCCCGCTTGCCTTCTCGATTGCCAAAAAAACCCAGACCTCACTACTGAAGCTGGCTATTCCGCTCTGTACTGCGCTGATGGCCGTGCACTGTGTGGTGCCTCCGCACCCGGCAGCGCTGTTCGTCACCAATAAACTGGGCGCCGATGTGGGGACAGTTATTGTGTACGGCTTACTGGTTGGCCTGACGGCCTCGCTGGTGGGCGGCCCACTGTTCCTGAAACTGCTCGGCAATCGTCTGCCGTTCAAACCGGTTCCGGCAGAATTTTCTGACCTGAAAGTCCGGGAAGAACACACGCTGCCGTCACTTGGGGCAACGCTGTTCACGGTGCTGCTGCCCATCGGCCTGATGCTGGTGAAAACCATCGCCGAGCTGAACATGGCGAAAACGGGCACCCTGTACACGGTACTGGAATTTATCGGCAACCCGATCACCGCGATGTTTATCGCCGTGTTTGTTGCCTACTACCTGCTTGGACTGCGTCAGCATATGGGGATGAGCACCATGCTCACCCATACCGAACACGGCTTTGGCTCTATTGCTAACATTCTGTTGATTATCGGTGCGGGCGGGGCGTTTAACGCTATCCTCAAAACCAGCGGACTGGCCGATACGCTGGCGCAGATCCTGTCGAACCTGCATATGCATCCGATCCTGCTCGCCTGGCTGGTGGCGTTAGTTCTACACGCAGCGGTAGGCTCAGCCACTGTTGCGATGATGGGTGCCACCGCCATCGTGGCCCCGATGCTGCCGCTGTACCCGAACGTCAGCCCGGAAATCATTACCATTGCCATCGGTTCTGGTGCCATTGGCTGCACGATCGTGACTGATTCCCTCTTCTGGCTTGTGAAGCAATACTGCGGCGCGACCCTGAATGAGACGTTCAAATACTATACGACGGCGACCTTTATCGCCTCGGTGCTTGCACTTGGCGGCACATTCCTGCTTTCTTTCATTATCTGAGCGCGAAGAGATTTATTATGGAAAACGCAACTATCACCACGCTAACCGCACAGTTCCCTCTGGTTGAGGATCTGATTGCCCTGAAAGAAACCACCTGGTTTAACCCGCGAACCACCTCGCTTGAAGAAGGGTTGCCGTATGTCGGGCTGACCAAAGCCGACGTGGACGACGCCCATGCGCGGCTGAACCGCTTCGCACCGTATCTGGCGAAAGCGTTTCCGGAAACGGCAGCCACCAACGGGATTATTGAATCTGAACTGGTGGCCATTCCGGCAATGCATAAGCGGCTGGAGAAAGAGTTCGGCACGACGATCCCCGGCACGCTGCTGCTGAAAAAAGACAGCCACCTGCCGATTTCGGGTTCCATAAAAGCGCGCGGCGGTATCTATGAGGTGCTCACTCACGCGGAAAAACTGGCGCTGGCAGCGGGCCTGCTCAGCGTCGACGACGATTACAGCATCCTGCTGGAACCGCGCTTTAAGGACTTTTTCAGCCAGTACAGCATTGCGGTAGGGTCGACCGGCAACCTGGGGATGTCCATCGGGATCATGAGTGCGCGGATCGGCTTTAAGGTCACGGTGCATATGTCTGCCGATGCCCGCGAATGGAAGAAAGCCAAACTGCGCAGCCACGGCGTGATTGTGGTCGAATACGAGCAGGACTACGGCGTGGCGGTTGAACAGGGGCGCAAAGCCGCAGAAAGCGACCCCAACTGTTTCTTTATCGACGATGAAAACTCCCGCACCCTGTTCCTGGGCTACGCCGTTGCAGGCGAGCGCCTGAAGGCACAGTTTGCCGCACAGGGCCGCGTGGTGGATGCGCAACATCCGCTGTACGTCTACCTGCCGTGTGGTGTGGGCGGTGGCCCTGGCGGCGTGGCGTTTGGTCTGAAGCTGGCCTTCGGCGACAACGTTCACTGCTTCTTTGCCGAGCCAACTCACTCCCCTTGTATGCTGCTGGGCGTTTATACCGGCCTGCACGACGAGATTGCGGTGCAGGATCTGGGGATCGACAACGTGACGGCAGCCGATGGGCTGGCGGTAGGTCGTGCATCTGGTTTCGTGGGGCGTGCGATGGAGCGTTTGCTCGATGGCTTCTACACCTTAAGCGATCAGAGCATGTATGACATGCTCGGCTGGCTGGCGCAGGAAGAGGGTATTCGCCTGGAGCCATCGGCGCTGGCGGGTATGGCCGGGCCGGTGCGCGTTAAAGCCGATGCCACTCACCTGGTGTGGGCGACCGGCGGCGGTATGGTGCCGGAAGACGAGATGGCGAAATATCTGGCGAAGGGCCGTTAAGGTTTTTTGTGTATCCCTCTCCTGTGGGAGAGGGATCGATTTTTTTTACATATTCAGGATCTGCTGAATATGGGTGACGGCAAACAGTAGCGCCAGTGACAGCACGGCCAGCGCGATCAGAAACTTATCCCGCACCGTTTTTGGCTGGACAACGTCGTCCTGGGCAACATCCATCAGGTTACGGCTGCGGGTATAACGCCACAAAATGATCGCCACCAGCGCCAGCACAACAAGAGAAACCCAGAACGGTGCGCCTGTGCGATGCCAGTTGTGTTTAATCGCCAGCGCGATCAGCGCACCGTATCCCAGTAGCGTACGAAGCCAGGCCAGTGAGGTTCGTTCCGGCTGTAAGCCGGGATCGGCTTCGCGGCGCGCTTTGCGGCTATCCGCCATAGAACACCAGCACCATCACCACACCTGCCACCGTCAACAGTATCGCGCTGATAATCAGTAACCCGCGCGTGTAGGGTAGATCCTGCTTCAGACGCATCGCCTTTTCGTTACGTAACCAGCGCAGGTAGCCGTAAATCGCCAGTACGCCCGCAAACAGACACAGCAGCAGGGCCAGCACTTCGCGGATCAGCGGGGTCGCGAAATCCGGGGCCAGCTGGTCAAGGCCAACACCTGCAGCGAGAAAGCCCAGTGCAGTGCGTATCCACGCTAAAAATGTACGTTCATTGGCCAGCGAGAAGCGGTAGTCCGGGGCTTCGCCGAGGCGAGAAATTTTCATGAAGGTTCCTTGTCGTGCTCCAGGCAGGCTTCAGCATAGCGTAAATCGACAAGGACAAGAAAACCGGCATCGGACGATGCCGGTCAGGAAGATTAATGCAGCTCTGGCCAGTAATCCTTGTTGGCTTCAATCAGGTCATCGAGGATCGCTTTGGCAACCGACGCGCTCGGCACGGTTTTCGACAAGGTGATCGCCTGCCAGAGTTTCTGATACGAGCGCTGCTCCCAGGCGTCTACCACCAGTTTTTCCACCGCCACCTGCTGGCTCATTAACCCTTTCTGGAAGTGCGGAATATCGCCCACGGTGAGCGGTTCAGGGCCGTTATGCCCCACCAGGCACGGAATTTCCACCATCGCATCGGCATCAAAGTTATGGATTGCGCCGTTATTTGGCACGATTAACAACATGCGCTCCTGGGTGTTAAAGGCAATCGCAGTGGCCAGATCGACGATGTAGGAAGCATGTTCGTCGATTTCCAGCTCCCCGGCGGAGGATTTACCGGCTTCGATAATCGCCCGGCAGGAGCTGAACACATGCTTCTCGCGGTGATCCATCACTTCGTTAGCGCGGGTGCGTTCCGGGTTAGAGTGCGCCACCACGTAATCCGGGAAGAAGTAATATTTCAGATAGGTGTTCGGCATGGTGTCTGGATCCAGCGCCTGCACATCTTTCGCTTTGGCAAAGGTATCGTTCCAGCTTGCTTCGGTATGCGCGTCCTCAGAAGGCGGAACATAACCGTTTTTCGCCACATATTCGCGCAGTTTTGGCATCAGATCGTTGCCGTTCAAGTCTTCAATCGATGTCCACCAGCCGAAGTGGTTCAGGCCGTAGTAGCGCACGCGCATCTCTTTGCGGTCTTTCAGACCAACAATCTGCGCCATGCGCCCTTCAATGCCGATCGGCATATCGCAGATGTTAAGGATTTTGGCGTTCGGACGCAGGCGACGGGTCGCTTCCGCCACAATTGCCGCCGGGTTGGAGTAGTTCAGCATCCACGCGTTCGGCGAGTACTGCTCCATATAATCCACCAGCTCCAGCACGCCACCGATAGAGCGCATCCCGTAAGAGATCCCGCCCGGGCCGCAGGTTTCCTGGCCCAGCACGCCATGGCGCAGCGGGATTTTCTCGTCTTTTTCGCGCATCGGGTATTTACCCACGCGAATATGCGCCATCACGAAATCCACATCGGTAAAGGCCACTTTTGGGTCAGTGGTGTAGCTAAATTCGATTTCCGGGGCCTGCTCCCTGAGGATAATTTTGCACGCCTCGGCGATGGTTTCCTGGCGTGCGCCATCGTTGTCATAGAACTTCAGGGCGCGCAGTGGGAAACGGTCACGGTTGGCTAACAACATCAGGACGATACCCGGGGTAAAGGTACTGCCGCCGCCTGCAATGACAACTGAGAATTTTTTCATGATACAGCCTCCGTCAGGGTGGTTTGTTCGTTCGTTAAAGGGGTTTTCATTAGCGATTCAAGCTGGTCGCGCACCTGGGGAACGTGCAGACCGACAATCACCTGAATGCCGTTGCCGCGTCGCACCACACCGTGTGCGCCCAGGGCTTTAAAGACGTCGTCGCTTTGGGTCTGTGCCATATCCACCAGCGTGATACGTAAGCGGGTGGCGCAGTTATTCACGCTTTCGATATTGGCGGCGCCGCCGAGCGCCTGTAAGAAACCGGCGGCCTGGCCGACCTGCTGGCTTGCCGCTGCCGGCGCAGTGGTTTGCCCGCGAGCGGCCTGGTAATCGGCTTTGCTGTAGAGTTTGATTTCGCTCTCTTCACGTCCAGGCGTTTTGAGGTTCAGCCGCTCAATCAGCGTTTTAAAGACCACGAAATAGATACCGGTGAAGCAGAGGCCAATGCCTATCTGGGTGAACATCATGGAAGCGTGGTTGTGGAACATTGGGATCCAGTTTTGCGGCAGGAACTGGTCAAGCAGCCCGCCCCCCATGTTGCCCACCACACCGAAGACATACATTACCGTCGCCATCGTTGCCGCCAGCACGGCATGGACGGCAAACAGCAGCGGCGAAATAAACAGGAAGGTGAATTCAAGCGGCTCAGTAATGCCCACCAGCATGGCGGTGAGGGTTGCCGGGATCAGCAAGCCCGCCACTTTGACGCGGTTTTCAGGTGAGGCGGTGTACCAGAGCGCCAGCGCAATCCCGACGGAGCCGAACACTTTTGAGTTGCCGTGCAGCGCGAATCCGCCTTCCGGGAACAGGGTTTTCAGCGGCAACGTGCTCTGGCTAAATTCCTGTAAATGCTGCGCCCAGTACACCTGAATGCCGCCTTCCACCGCTGCGGGGCCGAAAATAAACGGTCCGTAGACAAAGTGGTGCAGTCCGGTTGGGATCAGAATGCGTTCCAGGAAGGTATAAACCCAAACGCCCAGCGCACCGGCAGAACGTAAGAACGCTTGTAAGGACTCAATGCCCATCTGCACTTTTGGCCAGCCCAGTAGCGTCAGCCAGGCGCAGGGGATCATCACGAAAAACGCGAGGATGACGACAAACGACGTGCCCTGGAAAATCCCCAGAAACACCGGCAGGGGTTTGTCGAAATAGCGGTTATGGATGGCGGTGACGAGACCCGAAATAACTATCGCCCCGATAATGCTGGTATCCAGCGTTTTGATCCCGGCAATCATTGCCAGCCCGCTGCCAGCAGTCGGTTCAGCGGAGAAATCGACGCCAAAGAAATGGCCCCAGGTCATCCCCATCGCATTGATGAAGTAGTTCCATGTCAGGAAGCTAATCAGTACCGCAAGGCAGGCCCGACCCTGCGCCTGTTTTGCCAGGCCAATGGGTAAACCCACGGCGAAAATCAGCGGCATGTTGCGAAACACCGCCCAGCCGCCTTCTTCAATAATGTGAACGATTTGCGCGAATAAATTATCCGGTGCAGCGAGCGCTTCACCCACGAAAAGCGGGTTGCGCAGCATGATGGCGATCCCAACCACGATCCCGGCAAACGGAAACAACAACACCGGGGTAAACATGGCACCGCCAAAACGTTGTATTTGACTGAGCATTTTTAAATCCTCATGTAACAACCTGTAAGGGGTAGAGGCCTTTATGGTTTTTTGCTGGCCTGAAATGAGCATAAGAATTTACTGATGAGCAAACATGACGTACCGCTGCGTTCCGTGATCGCATTCATGGTTTTAATTTGGTCAATCAGGTCTACTTTTAATTGTAAATATGGACATCTTCACACTCAGCTCTCCCCCCTGATATGCACAGAGAGGTCTACAGGTGATCTACAAATCCATTGCCGACAGGCTGCGGTTACGGCTGAATTCATCGGATTACAATGTCGGTAGCCCGTTACCGGGTGAGAAAGCGCTGGCGCAGGAGTTTGGCGTGGCGCGAATGACCATCCGTAAGGCGCTCGATTTACTGGTGAGCTGGGGGCTGGTTGAACGTCGTCACGGCAGCGGCACCTTTGTGGCACGTAAAGACGTCCACCATGAAACCACGAACCTGACCGGGCTGGTGGAAGTGCTACGCCAGCAGGGAAAAGAGGTGCAAAGCAAGGTGTTACAGTTTGAGGTGATGCCCGCGCCGCCTGCCATTGCCAGCCAGTTACGCATTCAGATTGATGAGCGGATCTACTTTTCGCGCCGGGTGCGTTATGTAGAAGGCAAGCCGCTGATGCTGGAGGACAGCTTTATGCCGGTGAAGCTGTTTCGCAACCTGTCGCTGGCGCATCTTGAAGGGTCGAAGTTTGATTACATCGAAAAGGAGTGTGGGATAACCATCAGCGGGAACTACGAAAGCCTGACGCCCGTTCTGGCAGACAAACAGCTGGCGCAGTACCTGAACCTGCCGGAACAAACGCCGCTGTTGCGAATCACTTCTCTCTCTTACAGCGACAGCGGCGAGTTCCTCAATTATTCCGTGATGTTCCGTAATACCAGTGATTACCAGGTGGACTACCATTTACGGCGCATCCACCCGGAAGAGTTACTAACTCATCCCCCAGAAAATCACCGCCAGTAGCTGCGGCGTAATAATACGAAGGAACATCACCAACGGATAAACCGTGGCATAAGAGAGTGCCGCCGCACCGCTGGTGGCGTGCAGGTTATTGGCAAAGGCGAGTGCTGGCGGGTCAGTCATGGAGCCCGCGAGCATCCCGCAGAGTGTCAGGTAGTTCATTTTGGCGAACATCCGCGCCAGAATGCCCATCGTCAGCAGCGGGATTGCGGTAATAAATATCCCGTAGCCTACCCAGCTCATCCCTTCGCCTCTGACCAGAGTATCAACAAAATCGCCGCCGGATTTCAGGCCGACAACCGCCAGAAACAGCACAATCCCCAGCTCGCGCAGCGCCAGGTTAGCGCTCGGCGGCATAAACCAGTACAGCTTACCGATGCAGCCGATACGCCCGAGGATCAGCGCCATAATCAGCGGGCCGCCCGCCAGCCCCAGCTTGAGCGCCACCGGGAAGCCCGGTACATACAGCGGAATGGAGCCGAGCAGCACGCCCAGACCGATACCGATAAATACCGGCAGCATCTGCACCTGCTGTAATTTTTGCTGCGCGTTGCCGACCATATCCGCCACGGCATCTATCGACGAGGGCCGGCCAACCAGATTGAGGATGTCGCCAAATTGCAGGCTGGCATCCGGGCTAGCGACCAGTTCGATGCCCGCACGGTTAAGACGCGAGATCACCACGTCATAACGCTCTTTTACCTGTAAATCGCGGATTTTCTTGCCAAGAACCTGCTCGTTGGTGACCACAACACGCTCAACGCGCATGTCGGTTCCGCGTGTGGAGAGCGAGGTATCCACCTCCTGACCAATCACCAGCCGCGCGTTATGCAGATCCCCCGGTTGCCCGACCAGGTGCAGTAAATCCCCCAACTGAATTATGGTGCCGGGCGATGGCACCATCAGCATGTCGTCACGTTTAAGCCGCGAGCAGATGATGTTGACGCTGTTCAGGATCGGCACGTCCTGAATGGCCATTTTGTCGAGGTTGGGGTTATCAACCCGGATATTGATGGTTTTGATCAGCGCATGGCCATTCGTCAGCGTGGATTCATGATCCTGCGCCTCTTTCTCAACATTGATGCGAAACAGCACACGCATCAGCCACATCGAGAGCAGGATGCCGCAAATACCGAACGGGTAAGCCATGGCATAGCTCATCCCCATCTGGTCAACAATGCCTGGCGAGATACCCAGATCGCGCAGAATTTGCTGCCCGGCACCCAGCGCAGGCGTGTTGGTGACCGCGCCAGAGAAAATACCCAGCACCACGGGGAGCGGAATAGCAAAGAGTTTATGCAGAAGAGCGGTGACTAGCCCACCCATCACGACAATGCCGAGCGCAAACAGATTAAGCCGTAAGCCAGAAACACGAAGAGAAGCGAAAAACCCCGGCCCAACCTGGATACCAATGGTATACACGAAGAGGATCAGACCGAATTCCTGGATGAAGTGCAGCATCTCAGTGCTGAGCACAAGCCCAAGCTGGTCAGCAAAATGTCCGACAAAAATCCCGCCGAACAACACCCCGCCAATACCAAACCCGACGCCACGGATTTTAATATTGCCAATCCACAGGCCAACCACCGCGACCAGGGCCAACACGCTAACAGTTAACGCGATATCACTCATGATCCACTTCCTGTGCATAACCTTAGTTATAAGAAGGATTCTCTCAGAGCCGGACGCGGTTGTATGGGCGATGGCGCACAAAAAAGCCGAAGGTAAAAGTAGAACGGTCACCCAAAGGTGACCGTTTTTTGTGTTTGCGCCCTCTCCCGGTGGGAGAGGGTTCCCCAGTAATTTTTGTCTTTCTTCAGCGATGATATTACGCCATTGAAATAAAAGACTTACCGCAGCTCCATGGTCCGGCTGAAAATCGCCGAAGTGTTTACGGAAGGCCGGGGCGCCGCGCATGGATGCGCGGCGAGGGCGGCTTTACAGGGACGTTTCATCCGCCCGTCCCCGATTAGCCTGGAGCAAACGCTGAGGGCATCGCGAAGCGACGATTTTCTTGCCGGGAGCCCGGGTCGCCAGGGTAGCGGCGGTGAGCTACCCTGGCACGTTCACCGGTATTGTGGTGACAGAGTAGCAAGGACCATAAAGTGAACGGAATGACCACCTGAGCTGTATGTTCCCCCTCTCCCCAAAAAGGAGAGGGGGTCGTACGTGCCCGTATTTTTTCTGGGGAACCCTCAACCCAGTAGGAGAGGGTCGGAGTGAGGGCACCAGCCCGCACAAAATCAGCTATTTAACGCCGGGCGCTCGCTAATGGCGATACGCTGCGGTGCAATGGCGTCCGGCACGTTGCGGGTCAGGTCGATATGCAGCAACCCGTTAGTGAACGTGGCGCCAGAAACTTCCATATGATCGGCCAGGGTAAAGCTCAGACTGAACGGCTGAGTCACCAGCCCCTGATGCAACCACTTGGTTTCGGTGTCTTGTTTTTCCGGCGTCCCTTTTACGCTAAGGCGAGTGCCTTCAAGCTGGATATCCAGGTCTTCCTGACGGAAGCCAGCCAGCGCCAGCGTGATGCGATAGCGGTTATCATCGCTCTTTTCGATGTTGTACGGCGGAAATGTCTGTTGCTCGGTGGTGCTTTGCAGGGCGTTAGCCAGTTTGTCAAAACCAATCCACTGACGCAGCAGGGGGGATAAATCGTAATTACGCATACTAAATCTCCTTCTGAGAAGCGAGTTCGGCACAGTTTAATTTTGTGCGCAGTTGTTCCTGCAAATCCTTATGGATTCGCATATGCTCCCGGTACGGCAAGCAATTCGGTTTGGGCCGCGAACGCGACCCGCTAAATTAGTTAATTTCGATACGCCGCGGTTTTTTCTCTTCTGGAATGATGCGTTCCAGTTCGACAAACAGCAGGCCGTTGACCAGGTTCGCGCCTTTAACATGAATGTTCTCGGCTAACTGGAACTTGCGTTCAAAGTTGCGCTCGGCGATGCCCTGGTAAAGGTAGGTACGTTCTTTCTGCTCCGCCGCATGTGAACCTTTCACCAGCAGCAGGTTATCCTGGGCGGTGATCTCCAGTTCGTTCTCTGCAAAACCGGCGACGGCAATGGCGATGCGGTAGTGGTTTTCATCCACCAGCTCAACATTGTAAGGAGGGTAGCCGTTGCTCTGGCTTTGATTATTTTCTAAATGATTAAACAGGCGGTCAAAACCAATGGCAGAACGGTATAACGGGGAAAGATCGAAGTTACGCATAAATAAAAGCTCCTGAAATCAGCGAGAATTTTTAGCCTTCCACCATGGACAGGCTGCTGTACCCCCCAAATACCCATCAGGCGTATGTGTTATCGGGGTACATACTTAAAATGGGTCTGTAAAAGGGGATTTCAAGCCACAGACCGTGAGATTTTTTTGCACTTTGCTGGTACTTGCATAGACTGGGACTACAGCACAAAGGGTTAAATTGCGATGGCCGCCACAGAGCGGCGCTTTTCGACTATTCATTTCGAACATGGCCCGTTATAAACCCCATTGCAGGTTTGAGCCGTGCCATTAACGATGATTACAGATGATGAAAAATGTTCTGATTAAGCTGACAACGTTCAGCGGAGTGGTATTACTTTGCGGGTGTTCGAGCGTGATGTCTCACACTGGCGGTAAAGAAGGAACATACCCGGGCACTCGTGCGAGCGCCGCGATGATCACGGATGACGACACTAACTGGGGCACCAAATCCCTGGTGATACTGGATATGCCGCTGACGGCAGTCGCCGATACGCTCCTGCTACCGTGGGATATGTTGCGTACCGACAACTCAGTGCGTTCGCGCGTCGAGAAAAGCGAGCAGGAAAACCTGGCGACAAACTCCGTTATCCCGCCTGCGGCGATGCCCTCACACTGACATTACGCGGTTTCCGTGACCCAAATCTGACGGAAACCGGCTGTCTCTTCCATCCAGGCAACCAGATCCCCATCCGGTGAAAACACGATGGCGTCCCCGGACGGCGGGTTGCCGTGATCGGACGTCAAAAACGTCACCTCTCCTGTGGCCGCATCACACCGGGCTATCCGGTTTTCGAGTACAAATCCAAGCATGTTCCCGGATGGGTGCCAGTTAAACGCCGACTGAATATCGCTCTCGTTATGGGTTAACTGTCGCGGCTCACCGCCTTCAGGTGCGATAAGCCAGAGTTGCACAATGCCGTTATCGTCGCGCATCAGGAACGCGATTTGCGTTGCTTGCGGATTGCTGCGCACCCAGTGACGAGGAACATTCACCAGCCCCGGGAACGCCTTTTGATGGGTAAAGGTTAAACGGCGCTGCGCCACGCCCGCAGGCGGCGCTGGCATGCTCTCCGGTGTTCCCTGTAATGGTGTATCTCCCGCACGTTTCCAGCCCTGCTCGTTCTTCGGTAAATCGACGATAAACAGTTCCGGAACTTTATCGCCGTGAACCGACACGGTATCGCCAATAAACGCCAGCCTGTCGTTACCGACCCAGCCCTCTTCATAGGCACGATTGATTTCATCGCTTCCCGGCTCCGGCGTGTGCGTGGTGCGACTCACCAGCACGCTCCAGAACGTACCGGCATATTCACGCGGGTGAGCACCCGGCGGCGATACCGGGCCATAGGGTACGGCCACTCCCACATTGCGTAAATCGAGTTTTGGATCGCGCTCGTGCAGGACATGGTCGTTGTAGGTAAAGCTCACGCACTGCCCGTCCGGGCTAAAGACGTGGACATGGCTGCCGCCACGCAGTGCCCCTGCGGTATAGGGCGCAGTAATGTCCATTGCGTCGAGGTGACTTACCTGCCCGCGGTAGGCAATCACGCCCTGACGATGGTGGAAATCATAGTGCCAACCGGCATCCGGGTTTTCCGGGCCGTGGATAAAAACATACTTATCTTCAGCGGGATGAACGGTCACCACTCCGACATGCGCGCCGTGGGTGGCACGATAAATAACATCAACATCACCCGAGTTAACGTTCACTCGCTCAATGGTTTCACCGGTAAAAGAGGCACCAGAAGGACGCACATCGTAGGCAAGCCAGCTGCTGTCAGGCGTCCAGGTGTTGGTATTTGTCAGTTGATGATGGCGCGAAGCGAAGGTGATTTGTTTCATGTCGTTATCCGGGCAAAGGACCAGGCGACATAGTACCGCTTAACTCAGCGCGAAGACCATCACAGGCGAGAGAAAGCCGACGCCTCACGCATAAGCTGCTCATCCGGGCGGACGCCGGTATAGAGCGCAAACTGCTCGAGCGCCTGTAAGGCAATCACTTCAGCCCCGGTCACGACCGGTTTTCCAAGCTGTTTCGCCAGCCGGATAAGCGGTGTCTCGGAAGGAAAAGCAACCACATCAAACACCCAGCGTGCCGCATTCACCGCCTCTTTTTCAAAGGCCAGGCTATTTTCTTCCACACCGCCGCTCATGCCGATCGGGGTGACATTAACGAGGATATCAGCCTGCCGCCCCGTCGCATCCTGACGCCACTGATAGCCATATTTTTCGGCGAGCGCCTGCCCCTGCTGCTGATTGCGCGCCACAATGGTGACACGGGTAAACCCGCTATCGCGAAATGCAGCAACAACCGCTTTCGCCATCCCGCCGCTGCCCTTCACGAAGACCGACATTTGCGTATCGTTAAAATTATCCTGAATGAGGTTTTTAACCGCAATGTAGTCCGTGTTGTAGGCTGTCAGATGCCCCTTATCGTTGACGATGGTATTCACTGAATCAATCGCCAGTACGGAATCGGACAGGGTATCAATAAACGGAATGCAGGTTTCTTTGAATGGCATCGAGACAGAACAACCGCGAATGCCCAGCGCTTTCACGCCTTTTACCGCGTGTTCGATATCCGTTGTGCTGAAAGCTTTGTAGATAAAATCGAGGTCGAGTTTTTGATACAGATAGTTATGAAAACGCGTGCCAATGTTACTGGGTCTTCCTGATAGAGAAATGCATAGTTGTGTGTCTTTATTTAACATCACCGCCTCCTGTTCATTTCCATCACAAGCCCTGTGACACCGTTAAGGCATCACAGAGAAATTACGCATCACATCTTAATTGAGGACAAATTTCTCGATTGCCCAGGCAACGCCGTCTTCCAGGTTGGATTTAGTAACAAAGTTGGCCACTTCTTTCACCGACGGGATCGCGTTATCCATCGCGACCCCCATACCGGCGTACTCAATCATTGCGATGTCATTTTCCTGATCGCCCAGCGCCATGATCTCTTCAGGTTTAATACCCAGGGCGTCGGCGAGTGATTTCACGCCCGTGCCTTTATTGACGCGTTTATCGAGGATTTCGAGGAAGTACGGCGCACTTTTAAGCACGGTGTACTTCTCTTTTACATCTGCCGGAATACGCGCAATGGCTTTGTCCAGGATTTCGGGTTCGTCAATCATCATCACTTTCAGGAACTGGGTGTTCGGATCCATCTTCTCTGCTTCGCAGAACACCAGCGGAATGGTAGCGACAAAGGATTCATGCACGGTGTAGTAACTGATATCGCGGTTTGCGGTATAGAGCGTATTGCGATCGAGCGCGTGGAAATGGGAACCCACATCACGGGAGAGCTTTTCCAGGAACAGG
This sequence comes from Enterobacter sp. Li2LvB3, assembly GCF_056156645.1. Taxonomy (NCBI): domain Bacteria; kingdom Pseudomonadati; phylum Pseudomonadota; class Gammaproteobacteria; order Enterobacterales; family Enterobacteriaceae; genus Enterobacter; species Enterobacter sp. Li2LvB3. The sequence continues at coordinate 200,622 of NZ_JBSICG010000004.1, forward strand.
TAATCGTCATAGTTCAGCGCGGTTTGCGCCACCGCGCTGCCGTCAGCGGCTTTTTGCACCAGAGCACCATTGTACGTGATGCAATAATCACCCGGTTGATTCATATGCAGCTCTTTCAGGTAGCTGTGAACACCGGCATACGGACGGCCAGTGGTCAGTACCACATTAACGCCCTTTGCACGCGCTGCGGCGATTGCGTTTTTAACGGCTGGAGAGATAGTGTGGTCTGGCAGCAGCAGGGTGCCGTCCATATCGATTGCAATGAGTTTGATGGCCATGAGATCCCCGGTTTGAATGAGTCTTGACTCATGCTAACTCGATTAAGCCCACAAAAATAGGGCTACATTGCGCAACCAAAACCCCCCTTTTACGCAAATCCCGGGGATCGCAGACTCACTCGCGGGTGAGGACGATTTTACCAAACGCGCCGCGATCCAGATGTTCGAGCGCCTGTTCAAGCTGGTCGAAGCGGTAGCGGTGTTCGATCACAGGTTTCAGGCCGGTCACATCCACGGCGCGGACGAAATCTTCCAGCGCGCGGCGGTGTCCGACGCCAATCCCCTGAATCACCGGTGATTTCAGCAGCAGTTCGCTGGCAGGCAATGAGATTTCCGTGCCAGCCAGAACGCCAATCACCGAAATTCGGCCGTGGACCGCAACGGCTCGCAGAGAATGTTTTAGATTCTCCCCGCCAACGGTTTCAATAATATGGTCGATTCCGCGATCGCCAGACTGTACGTAAATCCCTTCAACCCAATCACCTTTGAGCCGGTTTAACCCGTGATCGGCTCCCAGCTTTTTCGCCTGGGCCAGTTTTTCATCGCTTCCCGAGGTGACAAAAACCTCCGCACCCAGCACTTTTGCAATCTGCAAAGCGAATATCGCCACGCCGCCCGTGCCCTGCACCAGCACCGATTGCCCGGCGCGTAAATTCCCGCGCTCCACCAGCGCGAACCATGCGGTCAGCCCTGCACAGGGCAACGTGCTGGCTTGTGCATCATCCAGGGTTTGCGGGGCCGCCACCAGCCAGTTTTCATTCATAATCACGTATTCGGCCAGCATCCCCTGAAAGTAACCCCCAAGCGTTTTATAGGGCAAGGTGCGTGCATCGGCTTTTGGCTTACCGTCAATCCACTCAGGGAAGAAGGTGGAGATGACGCGAGCACCGGCTTTGAAACGCGTGACGCCTTCACCCACGCTATCCACCACGCCCGCCATGTCAGACGCCGGCGTAAACGGGAAGGAAAGCGGAATCGGCATCGTGCCTTCAATGACCATTTTGTCGCGATAGTTGAGCGCAACGGCATTCACCCGTACGCGCACTTCGCCCGGGCCGGGCTGTGGAACAGGTTCCTGAATGAGTTTGAGGCTCTCGCGCCCGAGAGCGTTCATTGACCAGCGCTGCATTGTCTCTTTCATCGTATTACTCCTGTCATCAAAATGAGCTTCTGTACTGACAGTCTAACGTTGACTAATAGTCTCCAGTGGCGATAATTTTTCCATTTATTGACGCCATAATGGATACAATCCATGTCCGATACGCTGAAAGACATCCCCGTTTTTGTCGCCGCCGTTGAGGCGGGAAGCTTTGCTCAGGCCGCTATTCGTCTGCATTTATCACGCTCGGCGGTAGGAAAAAGCATCGCCCGCCTTGAAGCGCGGCTGGGGGTCCGTCTTTTTCAACGCACCACCCGCAGCCAGAGCCTGACCGATAATGGTGCCCTTTTTTACGAACGCTGCTTGCGCGCGCTGGAGGAGATTCGGGGCGCAGAATCCCTGCTGGAAACAGGAAAACAGCAGGTCTGCGGCCGCCTGCGCGTTGCCATGCCGGTGCTGTTTGGTCGCCAGTGTGTCGCTCCGCTACTGATAGAACTGGCGCAGGAACACCCCGGCCTTGAGCTTGAAATGTCATTCAGCGACCGCGTGGTGGATCTCGTCGAGGAAGGGTTTGATATGGCGGTGCGTAACGGCACGCTGCAGGACAGCAGTGTTCTGGTCGCCAGAAGGCTAGGGGAGCACCGCATGGTGCTGTGTGCCGCGCCGGATTATCTGCAGAAAAGCGGTCAGCCAGAAACTGTGGCTGATTTACCCCATCATGCGGCCATCAACTATCTGCGGGCAGGCAGAGTGCTACCCTGGCAACTGATGGATAACGTAGGTCACTCGCACACCTTTACTCCCCGTTCATCACTCAATATGGATGACTTACAGGCGATCTGCGACGCTGCGCTGGCGGGACACGGCATTGCGTGGTTACCCTGCTGGATGGCCATCAAAGAGATTCATCAAGGCAAACTCGTCCCGCTCCTGAAGCAGGCGCCAGATGTACGCTTCGACGTTCATGCAGTTTGGCAGCAGACACCGCATTTGCCGCTGAGGGTACGCATTGCCATCGACACGCTAGTGAGCCGTTTGCCAGCAGTAATGTCACTGGACCTTCCTGAGGCCATAAAAAAGCCGCGCTAAAAGCGCGGCCTGCGTTTTGCGATCTGACGACGATTAAATATCGATATTCGCCGCTTTCAGGGCGTTCTCTTCGATAAAGGCACGGCGTGGTTCAACCGCATCGCCCATCAGGGTGGTGAACAGCTGGTCAGCAGCAATGGCGTCCTTCACTGTCACTCGCAACATGCGGCGGCTTTCAGGATCCATGGTGGTTTCCCACAGCTGATCAGGGTTCATTTCGCCCAGACCTTTATAACGCTGGATTGCGAGGCCACGACGGGACTCTTTCACCAGCCAGTCCAGCGCCTGCTCGAAGCTGGCAACCGGCTGACGGCGTTCGCCACGTTCGATGAACGCATCGTCTTCGATCAGACCACGCAGCTTCTCGCCAAGCGTACAGATGCGGCGGTATTCCGGACCGGTAATAAACTCGTGCTCCAGCGGGTAGTCAGTATCAACGCCGTGGGTACGCACGCGAATCACCGGCTCGAACTGCTGATCGGCATTCTGCTGAACATCGCATTTCCACTGGCTACCGTGCTGCTCTTTCTCGTTCAGCTCGCTCACCAGGGTGTTCACCCAGCGGGTGACGGTCTGTTCGTTGCTCAGATCCGCTTCGGCCAGGGTTGGCTGATACACCAGCTCTTTCAGCAGCGTTTTCGGGTAACGACGTTCCATACGCGTAATCATTTTCTGCGCGGCGTTGAACTCAGAAACCAGACGTTCCAGCGGCTCACCCGCCAGTGCTGGTGCGCTGGAGTTCGCGTGTAGCGTTGCGCCATCAAGGGCGATCGCGATTTGGTACTGATCCATCGCTTCGTCGTCTTTGATGTACTGTTCCTGTTTGCCTTTCTTCACTTTGTACAGCGGTGGCTGTGCAATGTAGACGTGGCCACGTTCAACGATTTCCGGCATCTGACGATAGAAGAAGGTCAACAGCAGCGTACGGATGTGCGAGCCGTCGACGTCCGCATCGGTCATGATGATGATGCTGTGATAGCGCAGTTTGTCCGGGTTGTACTCGTCACGACCGATGCCGCAGCCCAGCGCGGTAATCAGCGTCGCCACTTCCTGAGAAGAGAGCATTTTGTCGAAACGCGCTTTTTCTACGTTAAGGATCTTACCCTTCAACGGCAGAATCGCCTGGTTCTTACGGTTACGACCCTGCTTCGCAGAACCGCCCGCGGAGTCCCCTTCCACAAGGTACAGTTCAGACAGTGCCGGGTCGCGTTCCTGGCAGTCAGCCAGTTTGCCCGGCAGGCCTGCTAAGTCCAGCGCGCCTTTACGACGGGTCATTTCACGGGCTTTACGCGCCGCTTCACGGGCACGTGCCGCATCGATAATTTTGCCGACCACGATTTTCGCGTCTGACGGGTTTTCCAGCAGGTATTCGCTCAGCAGTTCGTTCATCTGCTGTTCTACCGCCGATTTCACCTCAGAAGAAACCAGCTTGTCTTTGGTCTGAGAGGAGAACTTCGGATCCGGTACCTTCACAGAGACAACAGCAATCAGACCTTCACGGGCATCGTCACCGGTGGCGCTGACTTTCGCTTTTTTGCTGTAGCCTTCTTTATCCATGTAGGCGTTCAGGGTACGGGTCATCGCCGTACGGAAGCCAACAAGGTGGGTACCACCGTCACGCTGTGGAATGTTGTTGGTGAAGCAGTAGATATTTTCCTGGAAACCGTCGTTCCACTGCAGCGCCACTTCTACGCCAATACCGTCTTTTTCGGTGGAGAAGTAGAAGATGTTCGGGTGAATTGGCGTTTTGTTCTTGTTCAGATACTCAACGAACGCCTTGATACCGCCTTCGTAGTGGAAGTGGTCTTCTTTACCGTCACGCTTGTCTTTCAGACGAATAGACACACCGGAGTTCAGGAACGACAGTTCACGCAGGCGTTTCGCCAGAATGTCATATTCAAATTCAGTCACATTGCTGAAGGTTTCGTGGCTTGGCCAGAAACGCACCATCGTACCGGTTTTATCCGTGTCGCCAGTGACTGCCAGCGGTGCCTGTGGCACGCCGTGCGTATAAATCTGGCGGTGAATTTTGCCTTCACGCTGGATAACCAGCTCCAGTTTCTGCGACAGGGCGTTAACCACTGAAACGCCTACGCCGTGCAGGCCGCCGGAAACTTTATAGGAGTTATCATCAAACTTACCGCCTGCGTGCAGGACGGTCATGATAACTTCCGCGGCAGATACGCCCTCTTCCGGGTGAATACCGGTAGGAATGCCACGACCATCATCGGTGACGGATACGGAGTTGTCCGCATGGATCGTCACCACGATGTCTTTACAGTGACCCGCGAGCGCTTCGTCGATAGCGTTATCCACAACCTCGAATACCATGTGGTGCAGACCGGTGCCGTCATCCGTATCGCCGATATACATACCCGGGCGCTTACGCACCGCATCCAGCCCTTTCAGGACTTTGATACTGGAGGAGTCATAAGAATTCGACATCAACGTTTCTCGCTCATTTAATCTTGGGTTAATCCGTTATTTTACCCTTTTCCACGGTAAACATCTTCGAATTTTCGTCCGACATGTCCATAACGTGTTCAGCACTAATAGCGCTGACGAAAACCTGAGACTGCGTGGCTTTTAAGCGGCTGGCAAGCAGCCCGCGCCGCGCGTCATCAAGTTCCGAGGCAAAATCATCTATCAGATACAGGCAGCGCCGCCCGCTTTCACGGGTTAAAAACTCCCCCTGCGCCAGACGTAGCGCGCACATCAGGAGCTTGAGCTGCCCGCGCGACAAGGTATCTTCGACCGGTGCACCGTCTGCACGAATGCGGAAATCCGCCTTGTGAGGGCCATGTGCGGTGTAGGTCAACATGCGGTCGCGCTCGAAATTTCTCTCTAGTACTTCTGCATAGTCCGTCTCTTTCTCCCAGCCGCGCTGGAAAGAGAAGGTGAGAGAAAACTCAGGTAAAAACTGTTTGCAGGTGTCCGCCATATCTTCGGCGATACCTGCGCTGTATTCGGCACGCCAGCGGCTAATTTGTTCCGCCAGCGGGATCAATTCCATATCCCACGGGCGCAGCTGCGCATAACGTGTGACCTGGCGCAGCGCGGCGTTACGCTGCTTGAGCAGACGCTTCAGGTTGCTCCAGGCATTAAAGAAACCGGCTTCGTTGTGAAAGCATCCCCAGTCAAGGAACGCTCTTCTGTATTTGGGGCCGCCGTTGAGTAAAGTAAACCCCTCCGGCGTAATCAGCTGCATAGGCATCAGCAGCGCCAGCTCGGCCACTTTATGGCCGTCGGTCCCGTCGATGCGAACCTTGCTGTCACCCTGTTTGTCTTTGGTCAGGCCGATAGCGGTTTCCCGCTCTGCACCCTGCAGACGCCCGTGCAGAACAAAGGATTCTTGTTCATGGCGAATAACGCGACCGATTTGCAAACTGCGAAACGCCCGACCGTGGCCGAGCGTATAGATGGCTTCCAGCACGCTGGTTTTGCCGCTGCCGTTCGCACCGACCAGGAAGTTAAAGCCAGGGGATAAAGCGAGATCCGCGCTTTCAATATTGCGAAAGTCGCGGATCAACAGACGGGTGAGCGACATTACAGTCTCATTGGCATGACAACATAAGCAGCCGACTGTGATGCGGCATCTTCAATCTGTACGCTCGAAACGGAGTCGGTCAGCAGAATGCGCACATTCTCGCATTTCAGTGCATTCAGTACATCCAGCACATAGCTAACGTTAAAGCCGATTTCCATCTCGGTCCCGGCGTAGGTGACATCCAGAATCTCTTCTGCTTCTTCCTGTTCCGGGTTGTTCGCGGTGATTTTGATTTGGTTTTCGCTCACATACAGGCGCACGCCACGGAATTTCTCGTTAGAGAGAATGGCCGCACGGGCAAAGGCCTGCTTGAGGATATCGCATCCTGCTTCCAGCGTTTTGTCCGGGTTTTTCGGCAATACGCGGCGATAATCAGGGAAACGACCGTCAACCAGTTTGGATGTGAAGACGAAATCGCCGACATGGGCACGAATATTGTTGCTGCCAATCTGCACGCGCAGCGGGGTTTCGCCGCCGTCGAGCATACGCATCAGCTCAATCACGCCTTTACGCGGCACGATCACCGAATGGTTTGGCAAGGAATCGCCAATTGGCATCGAGCACACCGCCAGGCGGTGACCGTCGGTTGCCACGGTACGCAGTTCTTCACCTTCGGTTTCGAACAACATGCCGTTTAAGTAGTAACGCACATCCTGATGCGCCATCGAAAACTGGGTCGCTTCAATCAGACGCTTCATCGTCGCCTGCGGCAGGGTGAATTCAACTTCACTTTGCCAGTCGTCCAGGTTCGGGAAGTCTGCGGCGGGCAGCGTAGAGAGCGAAAAACGGCTGCGGCCAGAGCGCACCAGCATACGGTCGCCTTCCAGCTGTACAGCGATTTCTGCGCCTTCCGGCAACCCACGGCAGATATCAAAGAATTTACGTGCCGGAACAGTGGTCGCGCCCGCTTCATGCGGCTGAGACAGCGTAACACGCGCGATCATTTCCATTTCCAGGTCTGTGCCGGTCAGCGACAGCGTACCATCTGCAACCTGAAGCAGCAGGTTTCCAAGAATAGGCAGCGTAGGGCGGCCACCTAATGGGCCACTCACCTGTTGCAGCGGTTTTAATAAATGTTCACGTTCAACGGTAAATTTCATAGCGTCACGATGATAATGTTCTGATTAAATTGGAAAAATCTTCTTTTATGTCGTGGCTTTCTTCGCGTAACTGCTCAATCTTACGACAAGCGTGCAGCACGGTCGTATGGTCACGGCCACCAAACGCATCGCCGATCTCCGGCAGACTGTGGTTGGTTAACTCTTTTGCCAGAGCCATCGCCATCTGACGCGGACGCGCCACCGAGCGGGAACGACGTTTAGACAGCAAATCTGCCACTTTAATTTTGTAGTACTCAGCCACCGTCTTTTGAATATTGTCGATGGTGACTAATTTTTCCTGCAATGCCAGCAAATCGCGCAGCGCTTCACGCACGAAATCGATAGTGATCGCGCGGCCAGTAAAGTTGGCATTGGCGATAACGCGGTTCAGTGCCCCTTCCAGCTCACGTACGTTGGAACGCAGACGCTTGGCAATGAAGAACGCCACTTCACCCGGCAGGCGAATATCGTTCTCATCGGCTTTTTTCATCAGGATCGCAACGCGGGTTTCCAGCTCCGGTGGCTCGATCGCCACGGTAAGGCCCCAGCCGAAACGGGATTTCAGGCGATCTTCAACACCGTTGATCTCTTTTGGATAGCGATCCGAGGTCAAAATGATCTGCTGATTACCTTCCAGCAGTGCATTAAAGGTGTGGAAAAACTCTTCCTGTGAACGTTCTTTATTAGCGAAGAACTGAATGTCATCGATAAGCAGTGCGTCAACGGAACGATAGTAGCGTTTAAACTCTTCGATCGCATTGTTCTGGAGGGCCTTAACCATGTCCTGAACGAAGCGTTCGGAGTGCATATACACTACTTTCGCATTCGGTTTGCGCGCCATGATGCCGTTGCCGACAGCGTGCAAAAGGTGGGTTTTACCCAGGCCAGTGCCACCATAAAGGAACAACGGGTTATACGCGCCGCCTGGGTTATCAGCAACCTGGCGAGCCGCTGCACGCGCCAGCTGGTTCGATTTACCTTCAACGAAGTTATCGAACGTATGCTTAACATTGACGTTGGAACGGTAGGTTGGCTCTGCCGGTGCAGGAACGTTATCCCAACCCTGACGAGCAGGCGCGACACGAGGAGCCGGTGCAGGTACAGCCTGGGCTGGTACCGCCACATTCACGGTTTCACGAACGGTTTGCGTGACTGGCTTAGTTCCCACTTCAAAGCGCAGCTGCGGAGCATCTGATCCGCAGAAATCATTTAACAGTCCATTGATGTTATTGAGGTATTTGTCCCTTACCCAATCGAGCACAAAACGGTTTGGCGCATACAAAGCCAGCGTGTTATCGCTCAGTTCCGCCTGCAATGGGCGGATCCACATACTGAATTCTGTGGCTGGTAACTCATCCTGCAATCGGGCAAGACACTGCTGCCAAAGCGAAAGTGACACGGCGGACTCCACTCGAACAATATAAAGAAAACTATTGAATATTCATGATTGTTGGCACACATCGACAAGACCCTGTGCACAAAAGGGTGATGTGCGAATTGCTATCTGCAATTTTATCCTGACCAGGATCCTGGGATCGCGATCAGGACCGCGGATCATAGCCTAAACTGAGCCAGAGATCTTCTGTTTCTCACAGATTCTTCCCGATTTATCCACAGGAAGATCCGAAACCGGGTAAGTGTAATCGATCCTGACGGGAGTGCCCCACGATTTAGCCCGCATATTGGAAAAATTAATGAGTACAGACAATTTTTTGCTTAAATGATCTAACGAAGATCCTGGACGATCCTTGCGCTTTACCGGGGAGGTCGTATAATCCCCCACCCGTCGCGTAAAGCTCGGCTTCCCCGCGTTGAACGCTGTTCATTTTCCACGCGAAAACGTGCGAAAATACGCGGGAATTAAGGAAAGAGAATTGACTCCGGAGTGTACAATTATTACAATCCGGCCTCTTTAATCACCCACGCTGAGGCGTTAGTCGTTCGAAACTCGTTCGGGTAAACGCAAAAGTCAGTGAATTTATTCAAGTTTAGGTAGAAATCGCCATGAAACGCACTTTTCAACCGTCTGTACTGAAGCGCAACCGTTCTCACGGCTTCCGTGCTCGTATGGCTACTAAAAATGGTCGTCAGGTTCTGGCACGTCGTCGTGCTAAAGGCCGCGCTCGTCTGACCGTTTCCAAGTAATAAAGCTAACCCCTGAGTGGTTAAGCTAGCATTTCCCAGGGAGTTACGTTTGTTAACTCCCACTCAATTCACTTTCGTCTTCCAGCAGCCACAACGGGCTGGCACGCCGCAAATCACCATCCTCGGCCGCCAAAATTCGCTGGGGCATCCCCGCATCGGTCTAACTGTCGCCAAGAAAAACGTTAAGCGTGCGCACGAACGCAATCGGATTAAACGTCTGACGCGTGAGAGCTTCCGTTTACGTCAACATGAACTCCCGTCTATGGATTTCGTGGTGGTGGCAAAAAAAGGGGTTGCCGACCTCGATAACCGTGCTCTCTCGGAAGCGTTGGAAAAATTATGGCGCCGCCACTGTCGCCTGGCTCACGGGTCCTGATAGCCCTCATTAGGGTCTATCAGCGCCTGATTAGTCCGCTACTCGGGCCGCACTGTCGTTTCACACCAACATGCTCAAGCTACGGAATTGAGGCATTGCGCAGGTTTGGTGTGATAAAAGGCAGTTGGTTGACGGTGAAACGCGTATTAAAATGCCACCCTTTACACCCAGGTGGAGACGATCCCGTCCCCCCAGGGCCATTTGATACCAGAGAACACTAACGATGGATTCGCAACGCAATCTTCTTATCATCGCTTTGTTGTTCGTGTCTTTCATGATCTGGCAGGCGTGGGAGCAGGATAAAAATCCTCAACCACAACAGCAGGTCACGCAGACAACGACCACAGCAGCGGGTAGCGCCGCCGACCAGGGCGTGCCGGCCAGTGGCCAGGGGAAACAGATCACGGTTAAGACCGATGTGCTTGAGCTGACTATCAACACCCGTGGTGGTGATGTTGAGCAGGCGCTGCTGTTAACCTACCCAAAAGAACTGAAATCTAACGAACCGTTCCAGTTACTTGAAACCACGCCTCAGTTTATCTACCAGGCTCAGAGCGGCCTGACCGGTCGTGACGGCCCAGATAACCCGGCGAACGGTCCGCGTCCGCTGTATAACGTCGATAAAGATGCGTTTGTTCTGGCTGATGGCCAAAACGAACTCGTGATCCCGTTGACTTACACTGATGCTGCGGGCAACACCTTCACCAAATCTTTCACCCTGAAACGCGGTGAATATTCAGTGAACGTGGGCTATAGCGTGCAGAACACCGGTGCAAAACCACTGGAACTCGCAACCTTTGGCCAGCTGAAGCAGTCCATCAATCTGCCTACGCATCGCGATACTGGAAGCAGCAACTTTGCGCTGCATACCTTCCGTGGCGCGGCATACTCCACGCCTGATGCGAAGTACGAGAAATACAAATTCGACACCATCGCCGATAACGAAAACCTGAACGTTAGCGCTAAAGGCGGTTGGGTTGCGATGCTGCAACAGTATTTTGCGACTGCATGGGTTCCGCGCAACGAAGGTACGAACAACTTCTACACCGCAAACCTGGGCAATGGCATTGCTGCTATCGGCTACAAATCCGAGCCAGTTCTGGTTCAGCCGGGTCAAACGGCTAACCTGGGTAGCACCCTGTGGGTCGGCCCGGAAATCCAGGACAAAATGGCCGCTGTCGCGCCGCACCTGGATCTGACCGTAGATTACGGTTGGTTGTGGTTCATCTCTCAGCCGCTGTTTAAGCTGCTGAAGTTCATCCACAGCTTCCTGGGTAACTGGGGCTTCTCCATCATCGTTATCACCTTTATCGTTCGTGGCATCATGTACCCGCTGACTAAAGCGCAGTACACCTCCATGGCGAAGATGCGCATGTTGCAGCCGAAGATTGCGGCGATGCGTGAGCGTCTGGGCGATGATAAACAGCGTCAAAGCCAGGAAATGATGGCCCTGTACAAAGCAGAGAAAGTGAACCCACTGGGTGGTTGCTTCCCGCTTGTGATACAAATGCCAATCTTCCTTGCGCTGTACTACATGCTGATGGGCTCCGTTGAACTGCGCCACGCGCCGTTCGCACTGTGGATCCATGACTTGTCTGCACAGGACCCGTACTACATCCTGCCGATCCTGATGGGTATCACGATGTTCTTCATTCAGAAGATGTCGCCTACCACTGTGACCGACCCGATGCAGCAGAAGATCATGACCTTTATGCCGGTCATCTTCACCGTGTTCTTCCTGTGGTTCCCGTCAGGTCTGGTGCTGTACTATATCGTCAGCAACCTGGTAACCATTATTCAGCAGCAGCTGATTTACCGTGGTCTGGAAAAACGTGGCCTGCATAGCCGCGAAAAGAAAAAGTCCTGATCAGGTAACTTAACGCTAAAATAAGGGCGGTCGATTGACCGCCTTTTTTTATTGCAACACAGTAGAGACAAACCATGAGCCATAACGACACTATCGTCGCCCAGGCAACCCCACCGGGACGCGGTGGTGTAGGTATTTTGCGCATCTCCGGCCTCAAGGCACGCGAGGTTGCCGAAGCCGTGCTGGGCAAACTGCCAAAACCACGCTATGCCGACTATCTGCCATTTAAAGATGCCGACGGTACTGCGCTGGACCAGGGTATTGCGCTGTGGTTCCCCGGTCCGAACTCCTTTACCGGTGAAGACGTGCTGGAACTACAGGGTCACGGTGGCCCGGTTATCCTCGATTTGCTGTTAAAACGTATTCTGACCCTGCCTGGCCTGCGTATCGCAAAACCGGGTGAGTTTTCCGAACGTGCGTTCCTGAACGACAAACTCGATCTGGCACAAGCCGAGGCGATTGCCGACCTGATCGACGCCAGCTCCGAACAAGCTGCACGCTCTGCTCTTAACTCGCTTCAGGGCGCATTTTCCGCACGCGTGAACCACCTTGTGGAAGCACTTACTCACCTCAGGATCTACGTCGAAGCAGCTATCGACTTCCCTGACGAAGAGATCGATTTCCTTTCTGATGGCAAAATCGAAGCGCAGCTTAACAGCGTGATGGCCGACCTCGACGCAGTACGCGCCGAAGCACGCCAGGGGAGCCTGCTGCGTGAAGGGATGAAGGTTGTTATCGCTGGTCGCCCTAACGCCGGGAAATCGAGCCTGTTGAATGCCCTGGCGGGACGTGAAGCGGCGATCGTGACCGATATTGCCGGGACAACGCGTGACGTACTGCGCGAGCATATTCATATCGACGGGATGCCACTGCACATCATCGATACCGCCGGGTTACGCGATGCGAGTGATGAAGTGGAACGTATCGGTATTGAACGCGCCTGGCAGGAAATCGAGCAAGCCGATCGCGTCCTGTTTATGGTGGATGGCACCACCACTGCTGCCGTTGACCCGGCGGACATCTGGCCGGACTTTATCGCCCGTCTGCCAGCCAAACTGCCCATCACCGTGGTGCGTAACAAAGCGGATGTGACTGGCGAAACGCTGGGCATCAGCGATGTGAATGGTCACTCACTGATCCGCCTGTCGGCCCGTACTGGTGAAGGCGTGGACGACCTGCGTAACCATCTCAAACAGAGTATGGGCTTCGACACCAGCATGGAAGGCGGCTTCCTGGCGCGCCGTCGTCATCTGCAGGCGCTGGAAGAGGCGGCAAACCATCTTGTTCAGGGTAAAGCACAGCTGATCGGTGCCTGGGCAGGTGAACTGCTGGCGGAAGAGCTGCGTCTGGCGCAGCAGAATCTGAGCGAGATCACCGGGGAGTTCACCTCGGATGATTTGCTGGGACGGATTTTCTCCAGTTTCTGTATTGGTAAGTAACGTTCGTAAATACAGGGTGATTTCCTCCCAGGAAATCACCATTGTCCAAATGGCAACTCGCTTCTTCCCCTTTCTCCCCCTATTCTTCTTGCCTGCATCTATGGGGGATCTATGGCTCGTTTTCTGTTTTGTAGTTTTGCGCTGGTTCTGCTTTATCCGTCAGGTATTGATATGTATCTGGTGGGTTTACCGCACATCGCCCGCGATCTGGGCGCCAGCGAAGCACAGCTGCATATTGCGTTTTCGGCCTATCTCGCAGGGATGGCGTCATCGATGGTATTTGCCGGAAAAATTGCGGACAAAGCGGGCCGGCAGCCTGTAGCCATTACCGGTGCAGTGATTTTTGCGCTGGCTTCTGTTCTGTGTTCAATGGCTCAGGACAGTAGCCTGTTCCTGGCCGGGCGCTTTATTCAGGGTATTGGCGCTGGCGGCTGCTACGTGGTGGCCTTTGCCATTCTGCGCGATACCTTAAATGCCCAGCGACGCGCCAAAGTGCTTTCAATGCTGAACGGCATCACCTGCATTATTCCCGTGCTGGCACCCGTTGTGGGCTATCTGATTATGCTCAAGTTCCCGTGGCAGAGCCTGTTCTGGACAATGGCGGCGATGGGCGGGCTGGTCTTTATTCTGTCTGCCGTGGTGCTTAAAGAAACGCATCCAGGCGCGCAGAATGCAGGGCATAACGCGACGATTAACCCGGCGGAAAAGCTCCTGAATCGCTTTTTCATCAGCCGTTTGCTCATCACGACCCTGAGCGTGGCGGTGATCCTGACCTATGTAAACGTTTCCCCGGTACTGCTGATGGAGACGATGGGATTTGATCGCGGGGAATATTCTACAGTGATGGCAGCAACGGCGTTGGTCAGCATGGCCGTTTCGTTCTCAACACCTTTCGCCCTGAATGTTTTCCGTCAGCGCACGCTGATGCTCACCTCTCAGGTGCTGTTCCTGGCGGCGGGCGTGATTCTGGCCACGACAAACACACACGCCTTTATGCTGGCAGGCATTACCCTAATCTGCGCCGGATTCTCCGTTGGTTTTGGTGTGGCAATGAGCCAGGCACTTGGCCCATTCTCACTGCGCGCAGGCGTAGCAAGCTCGGTACTGGGTATTGCCCAGGTCTGCGGTTCTTCATTGTGGATTTGGCTGGCGGCCGTTCTTGGTCTTAACGCGCTGAATATGCTGATCGGGATACTGATTGGCTGTAGCATACTGTGCATTCTTTTACTTATGGTGATACAGACCGCCGCATATTATGAAGAAGCCCATCAGCAGCCTGGATCTTAACCTGTTGTTAACCCTGCAACTTCTGTTGCAGGAACGCAGCGTAACCAAAGCCGCAAAGCGGATGAACGTTACGCCGTCGGCAGTGAGTAAATCGCTGGCGAAATTGCGTGACTGGTTTGAGGACCCGCTGTTTGTGAAAACCCCGCTGGGGCTGCTGCCTACGCCGCTGACTGTGAGTCTTGAGCAAGATCTAGCCGACTGGATGCAGATTGGCAATCAGATCCTCGATAAATTCCACCATGACTCTCCTGGCGGCCTGAAATTCGAAATGGCGGCGGAAACGCCGCTGATGCTGATCCGCTTCAATACCCTGCTGGAGCAGGTGAATCAACGCTATCCACAGGCCACGGTAAAGATGCGGCAGTGGGATTATGATTCGCTGGACGCGATTACGCGCGGAGAGGTTGATCTCGGTTTTACCGGACGCGAAACGCACCCGCGCTCCCGCGAACTGCTCAAGCTGATGCCGTGGTTTATCGACTATGAAATTCTGTTCAGCGACCGTCCTTGTGTTTATCTGCGGGAAGATCACCCGGCGCTTCAGGAAAAGTGGGATCTCGACACCTTCCTGCGCTACCCGCATATCAGTGTTTACTGGGAACGTAGCGATACCTGGGCACTCGATGAAGTGCTAAGAGAGATGGGCCGCGAGCGGAATATCGCCATGAGCCTGCCCGGGTTCGAGCAGTCGATGTTTATGGCAGCGCAGCCGGGGCATAACTATATTGCCACCGCTCCGTACTACTGCCATCACTACAATCAACTCCACCAGCGTAAGCTGATTACACTCCCCATTCCCGTTGATGATGCACTGGCAGAAAAGCTGACCGTGCCCTTCACGCTTATCTGGCATAAACGTAACAGCCACAACCCGAAAATCCTCTGGCTCAGAGAGACGATCAAGGCACTGTATGGCTCCCCACTGAGCTAGCGATCCAATTTTTGCCTAAGAAAATGTAAAGTTCAGTCCTCAGGCTTCTCTTACTCCCATTTACTGATTAAAACAGAAGAGAAGTTAAGCGATAATGATGTAACCGTTTAACCGAATACGACCATTATCAAGGAGCGAAAAATGGCAACGCACTTTGCAAGAGGGACTCTCACAGAAGGACGCCTCGTATCGGCCAGAATTTCTTCAGCATGTCACACTGAGGCACTCAAACTTCCCGAACATCGACGGACGCGCTTTTTAGCCTCAAGAGCCTTGCTCGCTGAACTGATGTTTATGCTGTACGGCACCAGCGAGCTGCCAGATATCATCACCCAGCCAGAAGGTCGCCCGGTCTTTGCTGACCCGGAACTTCCCCGCTTTTCTATCTCTTACACGGGCAACATTATTGGCGTTGCCCTCACAACCGAAGGCGACTGCGGGCTGGATATGGAACTCCAGCGAGCAACCAACAGCTTCCTGGGGGTGAATACGCTTGATGAGTATCCGCTCTCAAGCAACGAAAAACTGTGGATCCGTAACCAGAACGATCCCAGTGAAGCAAAGGCTCAGCTCATCACGCTGCGCCAGAGTATTCGTAAATTATCAGGCTGCGCCTCTGATGATGCCCGGCTGCTTCAGTTGTTACCCGGCTCAGGCCGGCTGCGAGCCTCAAAAGCGGCACTGGTTGAAGCGCTCAGTGATGCGGAAGATGTTCTGATTTGGTCAATTGCCGTTACACCGGCCATTGAACGCCTCAAAATTTGGGAATTTGACAGTGGACGCGGGTGGCATAGTCTTCCTGATGTCCCGGCGCGCGCTAATGAGCCTGCCGCACGTTTAATGAGATTAACCAGTTTACCGGCAGAAAAAGCTCTTACCCTTAACTGACCCATCCAGGGCCATCATGATGAAAAAGGAGTAATCATGTCTGATACGTTGAAAGTTGTTACGTTACTGGGAAGCCTGCGCAAAGGTTCATTTAACGGGATGGTTGCCCGTTCTCTTCCACAGCTGGCTCCGGCAGGAATGGACGTTTCAGCGCTGCCGTCTATTGGTGATATCCCACTGTACGATGCCGATGTTCAGCAGGAAGACGGTTTTCCACAGAGCGTCGAAGCGCTGGCAGAGCAGATTCGCCAGGCTGACGGCGTCGTTATCGTTACGCCAGAGTATAACTATTCTGTGCCAGGCGGCCTGAAGAACGCGATTGACTGGTTATCCCGTTTACCCCAGCAGCCGCTGTCAGGTAAGCCCGTGTTGATTCAGACCAGCTCTATGGGTGCCATTGGCGGCGCGCGCTGCCAGTATCATCTGCGCCAGATTCTGGTATTCCTGGATGCAATGGTGATGAACAAGCCGGAATTTATGGGCGGTGTGATTCAGAACAAGGTCGACGCGCAGACGGGTGAAGTGGTTGATCAAAGCACGCGGGATCATCTGGCAGGTCAGCTGACGGCGTTTGGTGATTATATTAAGCGGGTGAAAGCGTAGACTGGAGAGGCCTGATGCCCTCACCCCAGCCCTCTCCCACGGGAGAGGGTGCAAACACTAAAGCCCTTTTCTTCGAAATGGGCTTGCTGTTTATTTGGCGTCGATGAACACAATCTTCAGCACAAACAGCAGCGCCACAACGATGACGCATGGGCTGAGGTCGCGGAAACGACCGGTACCGAGCTTCATCACACAGTAAGAGATAAAGCCCAGCGCGATACCTTCGGTAATCGAGAAGCTGAACGGCATCATTACTGCAGTAATAAACGCGGGAACCGCTTCGGTTAAATCATCCCACTTCACGCGTGACAGGCTGGATGTCATCAGCACGCCCACATAAATCAGCGCACCTGCAGCCGCATACGGTGGCACCATCCCCGCCAGCGGAGAAAGGAAAATCACCAGCAGGAACAGAATACCGACAACTACGGCTGTCAGACCAGTACGGCCACCAACAGAAACCCCGGAAGAGGATTCAATGTAAGCGGTAACAGAAGAGGTGCCGATAAAGGAGCCCGCAACGGAAGAAATACTGTCAACGAACAGCGCCTGCTTCATGCGCGGGAATTTGCCCTTCTCATCTGCCAGGCCTGCTTTGTCGGTCACACCGATCAGCGTACCGGAGGAGTCGAACAGGTTTACCAGCATGAAGGAGAAAATCACGCCCGCCAGACCCAGGTTCAGGGAGCCCGCCAGATCAACGTGACCAATCACGGTGGAAACACTCGGTGGCGCAGAGACGATGCCGGTGTAGTGAACATCACCCAGCATCCAGCCCAGCAGCGTTGTCACCACGATGGAAACCAGCACCGCCGCATGAATGTTACGGGACGCCAGAATCGCGATGATAAAGAAGCCCAGCACGCCAAGCAGAACGTTGTGCGATGTCAGATGACCGATGCTGACCAGCGTATCCGGGTTGGCCACGATAACCCCGGCGTTTTTCAGGCCCATCATCCCGATAAACAGACCAATACCGCTGGTGATACCCACACGCAGGCTCACAGGAATATTGGCAATCATCCAGTAACGTACGCGGAAAATGGTCAGGAGCAGCAGGCCAATCGCGCCCCAGAAAATAGCACCCATCCCCACTTGCCACGGCAGGCCCATCGCCTGAACCACAACAAACGCGAAGAAGGCATTCAGCCCCATTGCCGGTGCCAGCGCAACTGGCAGGTTCGCGAATACACCCATCAGAATACTGCCGAGGGCCGCGATAAGACAGGTGGTTACGAAGACGGCACTGGTATCCATGCCAGCAACGCCCAGAATTTGTGGGTTAACAAAAACGATATAAACCATCGTCAGGAAGGTGGTGAAACCGGCGATCACTTCGGTGCGTGCCGTTGTGCCGTGCTCGCGCAGTTTAAACACGCGCTCAAGCAGACCCTGACCAGATGTCTGGGTAGTGTGTTGTTGACTCATCATCAATTTCCGAACAAGGAGGGAAAATTCGTCGCTATCCTATACCAAAATGCGACAATAAGGGCGGTTATAGGGTACTTTTTTTCATTGAATTTGCTTATACGGCAACGATTGCGTGTCGTAAAACTGCACCACGTAAACGTTAAACTTGTTAAAAGGGAAAGGCATGTCCGGAATTGAGGCGGTATTTTTCGACTGCGACGGTACGCTTGTCGACAGTGAGGTCATTTGTTCCCGTGCGTATGTCTCCATGTTTCAGGAATTTGGCATTACGCTCGATCTCGAAGAGGTGTTCAAACGCTTTAAGGGCGTGAAACTGTACGAGATCATCGACATCATTAATGAAGAGCATAGCGTGGCGCTGGCAAAAGCCGCTCTGGAGCCTGTTTACCGCGCCGAGGTCGCACGCCTGTTCGACTCGGAGCTGGAGGTCATTGCCGGAGCAAATGCGCTTCTGGATGCGATGACAGTGCCAATCTGCGTGGTATCCAATGGTCCGGTCAGCAAAATGCAGCACTCGCTGGGTAAGCTTGAGATGTTGCACCATTTCCCGGAAAAACTGTTTAGCGGCTACGATATCCAGCGCTGGAAGCCAGACCCGGCACTGATGTTCCACGCGGCGAAGGCGATGAACGTCAACGTAGAAAACTGCATTCTGGTGGATGACTCGTCTGCTGGCGCGCAGTCAGGGATCGATGCGGGAATGGAAGTGTTTTACTTCTGCGCTGACCCACATAACAAACCGATCGATCATCCAAAAGTGACGACCTTTACCGAACTGGCGCAACTGCCAGAGCTGTGGAAGGCGCGCGGGTGGGATATTACGCGTTAAGTGAATGTAGGGCGGGTAAGCGTTAGCGCTACCCGCCACAAACATCACTCTTTCGGATCTTTACCTGCCAGCAGCTTGTCCAGCTCGTCGCCGCCCACGTGACGGAAATCCTGCCCCTTCACGAAGTAGAAGATGTATTCGCAAATGTTCTGGCAGCGGTCGCCAATACGCTCGATAGAGCGCGCGCAGAACAGCGCGGTCAGTACGCTTGGGATCGTACGTGAATCTTCCATCATGTAGGTCATCAGCTGACGCACAATGCCTTCGTATTCCTGGTCGACTTTCTTGTCTTCACGGTAAATACGTACCGCTTCGTCCAGATCCATACGCGCGAAGGCATCCAGTACGTCATGCAGCATCTGCACGGTGTGGCGCCCCAGCGACTCCAGGCTCACCAGCAGCGGCTGGTGCTGCTGAGAGAACTTCTCCAGCGCAGTGCGGCAGATTTTATCCGCAACGTCACCAATACGTTCCAGCTCGGCGATGGTTTTGATGATAGCCATCACCAGACGCAGGTCGCTCGCCGTCGGCTGACGCTTGGCGATAATACGTACGCAGGCTTCGTCGATCGCCACTTCCATCATGTTGACGTTTTTGTCGCCTTCGATAACGCGCTTCGCCAGTTCGCTGTCCTGGTTGTGCATCGCCGTGATCGCATCAGAAAGCTGCTGCTCGACCATGCCACCCATGGTCATCACCTGAGTGCGGATGCTTTCCAGCTCTGCGTTGAACTGGCCGGAAATGTGTTTATTAAGATTGAGGTTGTCCATGGTTTCTCCACATGCACTAAGGCAAATCAACCGTAGCGGCCAGTAATATAATCTTCGGTTTGTTTCTTCGCGGGCCTGGTGAACAGCGCGTCCGTATCGCTGAACTCAATCAACTCGCCCAGGTACATAAACGCCGTGTGATCGGAACAACGCGCAGCCTGCTGCATGTTGTGGGTCACGATAACCACGGTGTAATCCTGTTTCAGCTCGGTGATCAGCTCTTCAATACGCCCGGTTGAGATCGGGTCCAGGGCTGAACACGGCTCATCCAGCAGCAACACTTCAGGGCGAATGGCGATACCACGCGCAATGCACAGACGCTGCTGCTGACCACCGGAGAGAGAGTAACCGCTCTGGTGCAACTTATCTTTGGTTTCGTTCCATAATGCGGCCTTGGTCAAAGCCCACTGCACGCGCTCGTCCATATCAGCACGGGAGAGCTTTTCAAACAGACGCACGCCAAAGGCGATGTTGTCGTAAATCGACATCGGGAACGGCGTAGGCTTCTGGAACACCATGCCCACTTTCGCACGCAGCAGGGCAATATCCTGGGCCTGGGTCAGAATGTTTTCGCCATCCAGAATGATCTCGCCTTCTGCGCGCTGTTCCGGATAGAGCGAATACATCTTGTTAAAGGTACGCAGCAGGGTGGATTTACCACAGCCAGATGGACCGATGAATGCCGTGACCTGGTTCTTCGCGATATCCAGGTTGATATTCTTCAGGGCATGGAATTTGCCGTAGTAGAAGTTCAAATCACGAACCTGAATCTTACCCGGGGCAGTATCAACCATACTCATTGACTCATTTCCTCATTCGACGCCGCGATGTGCCGCGCCGTAAAAAATTAACCGTGTTTCTTCTTCGCGAAAATGACGCGCGCCAGAATGTTCAGCAACAGAACGCAAAGGGTAATGATCAGCACCCCGGCCCAGGCCAGCTGCTGCCACTCCGCGAACGGGCTCATCGCAAATTTAAAGATGGTGACCGGCAGGTTAGCGATAGGCTGCATCATGTCCGTACTCCAGAACTGGTTGGAGAGCGAAGTAAACAGCAGCGGAGCCGTTTCACCCGCAATACGGGCAACGGCCAGCAGGACGCCAGTCATGATCCCGGAGATTGACGCTTTCAGCGTAATCGCGGAGATCATTTTCCATTTTGGTGTTCCCAGTGCATAGGCCGCTTCACGCAGGCTATCAGGCACCAGTTTCAGCATGTTTTCGGTGGTACGGATGACGATGGGCACCTGCAACAGCGCCAGCGCAATAACGCCAGCCCAGCCGGAGAAGTGTTCCATCTGCGCCACCACAATGGTGTAAACGAACAGGCCGACCACGATAGAAGGTGCAGAGAGCAGAATGTCGTTAATGAAGCGAATCACTTCTGCAAGCCAGGATTTACGACCATATTCTGCCAGGTAGATCCCCGCCATAATGCCAAGCGGTGTCCCAACGACCGTAGCCCACAGGATCAACAGGCCGCTGCCCGCCAGGGCGTTCGCCAGGCCGCCACCCGCGGTGTTCGGTGGTGGCGTCATTTCGGTAAACAGCGCCAGTGACATACCGTCAATACCGCGCACAACGGTAGAGAAGAGGATCCAGACCAGCCAGAACAGACCGAATGCCATCGTCGCCATAGAGAGCGTCAGCGCAATACGGTTTTTCACTCGGCGCTTGGCCTGCATTTTGCGGCGGGATTCCGCCAGCTCAGCGGTGCTTTGCATTTCGAGAGTCGCCATTAACGTGCCCCCTCGTTCTTAGCCAAACGCATAATCATCAGCTTGGAAATCGCCAGAACAATGAAGGTGATAACAAACAGAATCAGACCCAGTTCCATCAGAGCAGCAACGTGCAGCCCGGATTCCGCCTCAGCAAATTCGTTAGCCAGGGCTGATGTAATGCTGTTACCTGGCATGTAGAGCGATGCGCTGTCGAGCTGGTAGGTATTACCGATGATAAAGGTCACCGCCATGGTTTCACCCAGTGCACGACCTAATCCCAACATAACACCACCGATCACCCCATTTTTGGTGAACGGAAGAACAATGCGCCAGATGACTTCCCAGGTGGTGCAGCCGATGCCGTAAGCCGACTCTTTCATCATCACCGGGGTTTGTTCGAAGACATCGCGCATAACGGCCGCAATGTACGGAATAATCATGATGGCGAGGATCACACCCGCAGCCAGAATACCGATACCGAATGCCGGGCCAGAGAACAGCGCTCCCACAAACGGGATAGAGGACAGGACATTGCCCACCGGCTCCTGGAAGTATTTCGCAAACAGCGGAGCAAAGATAAACAGGCCCCACATGCCGTACACGATACTCGGGATAGCCGCCAGCAGTTCGATGGCGATACCAAGCGGACGCTTCAGCCAGTTAGGCGCCAGTTCCGTCAGGAACAGGGCAATACCAAAACTGACCGGAACAGCGATCAGCAGAGCAATGAACGAGGTCACCAGCGTGCCGTAAATCGGCACCAGCGCACCGTAGATGTCGTTCGGTGCATCCCACTCTTTCGTCCACAGGAAAGAGAATCCAAATTTCTGGATGCTCGGCCAGGATGAGAAAATCAGGGACACGATAATGCCGCCCAGCAGCAATAGCACAATCAGCGCAGCCAGTTTTACCAGCGCGCTGAAAATCATGTCACCTTTTTTACCCGGAGGGTTAAATGCAGGCTTGGTTGCAGCCATAAATCACTCTTCTGTTAAACGCGTTTACGAAATTGCCGGATGGCGCTTGCGCTTATCCGGCCTACAGTTGGAACCGTAGGGCGGGTTAGCGCAAGCGCCACCCGCCATTTTCGTCAGAATGCTAAATTAATACAATGCCTTACCGCTGCTGTCTTTTACGTTGGTCTTCCATGCAGCACGAATCTGCTCAACCACGCTATCCGGCAGGCTGGCGTAATCCAGGTCGTTAGCCTGTTTGTTGCCGTTTTTGTATGCCCAGTCGAAGAACTTCAGCACTTCAGTACCTTGCTCAGGTTTCTTCTGCTCTTTGTGAACCAGAATGAACGTGGTAGAGGTGATTGGCCATGCGCCTTCGCCTTTCTGGTTAGTCAGATCCTGTGCAAAGGATTTGCTCCAGTCAGCGCCTTTAGCAGCGTTAGCAAAGTTCTCTTCAGTCGGGCTTACTGGCTTGCCGTCAGCAGACAGCAGCTTGGTGTAAGCCAGGTTGTTCTGCTTAGCGTAAGCGTATTCTACATAACCGATAGAGCCTGGCAGACGCTGTACGAATGCCGCGATACCGTCGTTACCTTTACCGCCCAAACCGGTTGGCCAGTTAACGGTAGAGCCAGAACCGACTTTAGATTTCCACTCTTCGTTCACTTTCGCCAGGTAACTGGTGAAGACGAAAGAGGTACCAGAACCATCTGCGCGGCGAACCACAGCGATGTTCTGAGAAGGCAGTTTCAGGCCTGGGTTGAGTTTAGCAATGGCTTCGTCATCCCATTTTTTGATTTTGCCCAGGTAGATGTCACCCAGTGTTTTGCCGTCCAGCACCAGCTCACCAGACTTCACGCCCGGCAGGTTGATGGCCAGAACCACACCACCGATAACGGTAGGGAACTGGAACAGGCCTTCCTGAGCCAGTTTTTCATCAGTCAGTGGAGCATCTGATGCGCCGAAATCAACGGTGTTAGCGGTAATTTGTTTAACGCCACCGGAGGAGCCGATACCCTGGTAGTTAACCTTGTTACCCGTTTCTTTCTGGTAGGTATCTGCCCATTTGGCATACACCGGCGCAGGGAAGGTTGCACCGGCACCAGTCAGGCTTGCCTCTGCGAATACAGAGAAAGCGCTCAGAGATAAGGTCGCGGCGACAACAGTTGCGACAGTGGTACGCATAACTTTCATAATGTCTCCTGCAAGATTTTCGTAAATCGTTGTTTAGTGGCTACGATGAGCAAAATAGGACAAACAGGTGACAGATAAATGTACGAATTATGACAGTTTTATGACAACGAAAGTTTGACTTAAAAGTCAGTAAAAATTATCAAACGTATCAATTAGATAGCCACAAACATGACAGTATGTTTTCAGTGATATTTTCTTTATGTGACACTGAAAAAAGTAGCTGAAGATGACAGATTGTCATAAATAAAAATGGGAAAGAGTTGATTAAAAACAAACCAGGAAGGGTAAAAAAGCTCCACCCGAAGGTGGAGCCTGAGATGATTATTCAACCGTCACAGATTTCGCCAGGTTACGTGGCTGGTCAACGTCGGTGCCTTTGATAAGCGCAACGTGATAAGCCAGTAATTGCAGCGGAACGGTGTAGAAGATAGGTGCAATCACCTCTTCCACATGCGGCATCTCGATGATGTGCATGTTGTCGTTGCTGGTGAAACCGGCATCCTTATCAGCAAAGACGTACAGTACACCGCCACGGGCGCGCACTTCTTCAATGTTGGACTTCAGTTTTTCCAGCAGTTCGTTGTTTGGCGCAACGACGATAACCGGCATATCCGCATCAATCAGCGCCAGAGGGCCGTGTTTCAGCTCACCTGCCGCATAGGCTTCTGCGTGGATGTACGAGATTTCTTTCAGCTTCAGCGCGCCTTCCAGCGCAATCGGATACTGATCGCCACGCCCCAGGAACAGCGCGTGATGTTTGTCAGAGAAATCTTCCGCAAGCTGCTCAATACGTTTGTCCTGAGACAGCATCTGCTCAATACGGCTCGGCAAAGCCTGCAAACCATGAACAATGTTCTGCTCAACAGCGGCATCCAGCCCTTTCAGACGCGCCAGTTTTGCCACCAGCATTAGCAGCACTGTCAGCTGCGTAGTGAAGGCTTTCGTCGATGCGACACCAATTTCCGTGCCCGCGTTGGTCATCAGCGCAAGATCGGATTCGCGTACCAGAGAAGATCCCGGCACGTTACAAATCGCCAGAGAGCCAAGATAGCCCAGCTCTTTGGACAGACGCAGCGCCGCCAGGGTATCGGCTGTTTCGCCAGACTGGGAAAGGGTGATCATCAGGCTGTTACGGCGCACTGCGGATTTGCGGTAGCGGAATTCAGACGCGATTTCCACATCGCATGGCACATCCGCCAGCGATTCAAACCAGTAGCGAGAGACCATACCGGAGTTGTAGGAGGTGCCGCAGGCCACGATCTGAATATGCTCAACCTTCGACAGCAGCTCGTTCGCCTTGTCGCCCAATTCGCTCAAATCCACCACGCCGTGGCTAATACGCCCGGTCAGGGTGTTTTTGATGGCGTTCGGCTGCTCGTAAATCTCTTTCTGCATGTAGTGACGGTAAGCGCCTTTATCGCCTGCGTCGTATTGCAGGTTGGATTCAATTTCCTGGCGATTGATCTGCGTACCGGCTTTATCAAAGATAGACACGGAACGGCGCGTCACTTCAGCGATATCGCCCTCTTCCAGGAAGATAAAGCGACGGGTCACTGGCAGCAGTGCCAGCTGATCGGATGCGATGAAGTTTTCACCCATGCCAAGGCCGATAACCATTGGGCTACCGGAGCGTGCAGCAAGCAGTGTGCTCGGGTCACGGGAATCCATGATAACCGTCCCGTATGCACCGCGCAGCTGAGGAATAGCACGCAGCACCGCATCACGCAGCGTGCCGCCCTGTTCCAGTTCCCAGTGAACCAGGTGAGCAATAACTTCGGTGTCGGTTTCAGACACGAAGGTATAACCGCGTGTTTTCAGCATTTCACGGAGTGGTTCGTGGTTTTCGATAATGCCGTTATGCACCACCACAATGTGTTCAGACACATGCGGGTGTGCGTTACCTTCGGAGGGTTCGCCATGCGTCGCCCAGCGAGTATGCGCAATACCGGTACCGCCGTGCAGTGGGTGTTCTTCCGCCGCTTGCGCCAGGATCTGCACTTTACCCAGACGACGCAAACGGGTCATTTGACCTTCCGCATCCACCACAGCCAGACCAGCAGAGTCATAGCCACGGTATTCCAGACGACGTAAACCTTCGAGAAGGATTTCAGCAATATCACGCTGCGCAACTGCTCCAACAATTCCACACATAGTTAGATTTCCTGATTATGGCGCTATGCCATGCGTTGTCGCTGACCTGTTGTTGCCCTTTTCGGGCGCCCCGAGCCTTGTAGAGAGTGGGGTTATATTTATGGGTACTGCTTATGGGAGGGGGATTATATTATCCCCTCGTCCCGAAAATCTGTTACTTCTTCACCGGGCGTTTCCAGCCCTGCTTGTGAACCTGCGGCACACGGCTTAACACCAGCTCGTTATCGGCCACATCACGCGTGACAGTCGTTCCTGCGGC
Organism: Enterobacter sp. Li2LvB3; assembly: GCF_056156645.1. Classification (NCBI taxonomy): domain Bacteria; kingdom Pseudomonadati; phylum Pseudomonadota; class Gammaproteobacteria; order Enterobacterales; family Enterobacteriaceae; genus Enterobacter; species Enterobacter sp. Li2LvB3. Next base: position 226,575 of record NZ_JBSICG010000004.1, read on the forward strand.
AATAGTTACGCCATTACCAACGGTAACAGGCGCCACCAGCTGCGTATCAGAGCCGACAAACACATCATCACCAATGATGGTTTTAAACTTATTAGCACCGTCGTAGTTACAGGTGATCGTTCCTGCACCAATATTCACGTTATCGCCAATCTCCGCATCGCCCAGATAGGTCAAATGACCGGCTTTAGAGCCTTTACCCAGCCGCGCTTTTTTCATTTCGACGAAGTTACCCACGTGCGCGCCTTCCAGCAGCTCAGCGCCAGGGCGCAGGCGCGTAAACGGACCAATGGTGCACGCCGCTTCCAGATGGGCATCTTCTACCACACTGTATGGGCTGATTTCGCAGTTATCACCAATGACGCTGTTTTTAATCACGCAACCCGTGCCAATTTTGACGCCATGGCCAAGGGTCACGTTGCCTTCAAGGATAACGTTAGTATCAATCTCAACATCGCGCCCGTGAGCCAGGGTGCCGCGCAGATCAAAACGCGCTGGATCGCTCAGCATAACGCCTGCCAGCAGCAGTTTTTCCGCCTGTTCTGACTGGTAAATACGCTCCAGGCGGGAAAGTTGCAGGCGGTTGTTTACACCATCGGTTTCGCTGATACGAGCCGGGTGTACAGCGGCAATCTCACGGCCTTCATGGTACGCCAGGGCAATAATATCCGTGATGTAATACTCACCCTGCGCGTTGTTGTTGGTCAGTTTCGACAGCCAGCGTTTCATATCTGCGCCGTTGGCAATCAGGATGCCGGTGTTGATTTCCTGGATCTGACGCTGGGCGTCGCTGGCATCTTTATGCTCAACAATACCCGTTACGTTGCCATTTTCACGGGTAATTCGGCCATAGCCGCTCGGATCGTCCAGTACGACGGTTAACAAACCAATACCGCCCTGCGGTTTCGCTTCACGCAGGCGAGTCAGGGTGTCGACGGTAATCAGCGGAACATCGCCGTAAAGCATCAGAATGTCTTCGTCATCCGCGAAGAACGGGGCAGCCTGCTGCATCGCATGACCAGTGCCCAGTTGTTCAGCCTGAAGTACCCAGTTGAGTTTGTCATCACGCAGCGTTTGCTTTAGCAGATCGCCGCCGTGGCCGTAAACCAGGTGTACCTTGCGGGCACCGAGATCATTAGCGGCATCAATGACATGCTGCACCATAGGCTTTCCTGCCAGGGTGTGCAGCACCTTCGGAAGATCGGAATACATGCGGGTGCCTTTACCTGCGGCAAGGATGACCACGCTCATCGTATTGTTCAACATACGCGTCCTGACTGTAATTTGAGTGAGAAGTAAAACCCTTTGACGTTGAAAATTCTACATATTTTGCGCCATAAAATGGAATGCTGTTAAAACGCTCAACCCAGGGCTTTACGGGCTATTTGAGGATACTTTTTAGGGCAGAGTAAATCACTTTTTCTCTTGAAAATAGCATTCTCGCGGTAAGTCGCAAGCTCTCACAACAGCTTAGCTATTCTTTCGCCTCATGAATAAAGATAAGTCAAAATCAAAACATGGTTTTAATAATCGAATAATGTGACAGAGAAAAAAGAAACGCCGTTTCATCTTTATGATAATGACGCTCAATTATTACTCAGGAGAATAAGATGAACTATAAAATACCTCTGGCTCTAATGATGTGTAGCACCTTCACCGCTTCGGCCGCAGAGGCTGAGCATGTCTGGAAAGCGATAGCTTTCGGGCAGTCAACGGACATGAATTTTGCCTCAAACGTACTGCCAGACAAAATCGGCGTAAACGATGTCACCCTCGGCGGGAAAAAACTCACCCCACAGGATGCCGTTGATTTGTCGAAACCTGTCACGATTGAAAGCCGGGGCGGGAAAATAGCGAACTCCCACGACGGGCTGACCTTTTTCTATACCACGCTTCCTTCAGGGGAAAACTTTGTCTTACAGGCCACCGTCAAAGTGGATCAGTTTGGCCCGGAAAACGGAGCCAAACCGGCCGCGCAGGAAGGTGCCGGGCTGCTGGTGCGCGACATCATAGGCGTAGCGCGCCAACAGCCGCTGAAAGCGGGCTATGAAGAGTTTCCTGCAGCATCTAACCTGGTGATGAATGCCATCATGACGCAGGACAAAAAAGATCATCACCGGGTAAAACTGCAAACCATTACGCGTGAAGGGATCTCGCATCCGTGGGGAGATGCAGGAGCCGAAATTAAGAAGCAGAGTTATAAAGAGGAGGTGGATTTACAGCAAACGCCAGAATTCCGCCTCAGGCTTGAACGCACCAACAGCGGGTTTATTACCTCCTGGGCGCCCGCAGGTAGCGATGAATGGGTGAGCCAGAGCGTGCCTCGCGCAGACCTGATCTCGGTACAGGAAAACGCTCATTATTACGTCGGGTTCTTCGCCTCCCGCAACGCAAAAATCACCGTCACGGGTGCATCGCTTACCACATCGCCGGCACATACCCTTGAATCTGCCCCCTGGCAGGCCAAAGCTCAGCCTGTTGTGGTGCAACTTGCCTCCGGCAGCCAGAGCACCTCTGCGCAGTATCGGGTACAGGCACGCGCTAACTACGATGGCGTTTTCAGCGTCTGGCAAAATGAAGTGGTGATCGGTAACGATAAACCGGTGAAAGCGGGGGATATGTACACGCAGCCCGCCACACTGGGGGAAAAGAATGATTTTCGTCTTACCTTCACCCCCACCAGCACAGAGAACGCATCCCCGGTAGCAACCCAATTCAGCGTGGAAAAACTCGCAGACAACGCGACAACAACGCTCTATGCCTCGCCGGAGGGGAAAGCTGGTGCAGAAGGCAGTAAAAGCGCGCCGATGGATTTAAATACCGCCATTAATCTGCTCCCTGAGGGTGGGAAAATCGTTTTGCAGGCAGGCGAGTATCCGCGCAGCGCAATCCCCCTTTCAGCCAGCGGCAACCCGGATAAGGTGAAAACGTTACAGGCGGACGGCAAAGCGGTGATAAAGGGTTTGCTGGTGGACGCGAGCTATTGGCATATCAACGGCATTGAGATAACGGATAAAAGCCTTCGGGTACAGGGTAGCCATAACCTCATCGAAAACGTCACGGCTTACCGCAATGACGATACCGGGATCCAAATTTCCTCCCCGGAAAATATTGGTCGCCCCCTGTGGGCCAGCTACAACCGGATAATTGATTCAGAATCGTACGCCAATGAGGATCCGGGGAAAATTAACGCTGATGGATTTGCCGTCAAAATGCGCGTAGGTGAGGGGAATCGCCTGGAAAACTGCTATTCCCATGACAACGTCGATGACGGCTTTGACCTGTTTAACAAGATTGAGGACGGTGCTAACGGTGTTGTGGTGATCGAGAATTCAATTGCCCGCAATAACACCAGCAACGGTTTCAAACTTGGCGGCGAAGGGCAGCCGGTTGCACATGAGGTTCACAACAGTAAGGCCATTGGCAATCATCTGGATGGTTTTACTGACAACTTCAATCCGGGTGCGCTGGTGGTGGCCAATAACGTCGCGGTGGACAATCTGCGCTTTAACTTCATCTTCCGGCCCAGCCCATACGGTGATACATCAACCCAGGGAGTGTTTAGCGGGAATAAATCGGTGCGGACGCAACAAGGTTTATATGACGATGCGGTGGTGGGAAATATTGATAAGTCGAACTATTTTATCGTGAAAGGGAAGAGCGTGAACGGCAGTGGAGAAATTCTGCCAGATGGCGCTTCGCTTATCACACAACGGTAAGCGTGGCGCCACTCGGCATTCAGCGTATTAGTGGTTGAACGTACCGAAAGAGACGTTCATGTTGCTGAAAAGAGCGATGATTTTGTTGACCAGTTTCATGATGGCATCCTGAATTATTGAGGTTTATTTTGTGACACACTTCACAAAAAAGGAGTCTACGCCTCATTTTTTAGCCGATCAAGATTTTTGTGATGTAAATCACAAAATAATAAAACAGCTTTTCAGTTTCACTTTTACTGAAACGAAACCATAAAAAAAGCCAGTCTGAAACCAGACTGGCTTTTGTGCTTTTCAAGCCGGTGTTACATCGCTTTTTTGGTCAACTCGATAACGCGCAGTTTCGCGATCGCTTTGGCCAGTTCCGCAGACGCCTGAGCGTAATCCACGTCACCATGAGAGCTGCTAATGTGCTCTTCAGCCTTACGCTTCGATTCCAGGGCTCGCGCTTCGTCGAGATCCTGGCCACGGATAGCGGTATCGGCCAGAACGGTCACACTGCCAGGCTGCACTTCAATAATGCCGCCGGACAGATAGATAAACTCTTCATGACCGAACTGTTTAACGATGCGGATCATACCAGGCTTAATGGCGGTGAGCAGCGGTGCGTGACCTGGGAAGATACCCAGTTCGCCTTCACTACCCGTTACCTGGATTTTCTCGACCAGACCAGAGAACATTTGTTCCTCTGCGCTGACGACGTCCAGGTGGTAAGTCATTGCCATATCACCCTCCGATTAAGGCGTTAAAGTTTTTTGGCTTTTTCCACGGCTTCGTCGATGGAACCAACCATGTAGAACGCCTGCTCTGGCAGGTGATCGTATTCGCCTTCCATGATGCCTTTAAAGCCACGGATGGTGTCTTTCAGGGAAACGTATTTACCCGGAGAACCGGTGAATACTTCCGCAACGAAGAACGGCTGGGACAGGAAGCGCTGGATCTTACGAGCGCGTGCTACCACCAGTTTGTCTTCTTCAGACAGTTCATCCATACCCAGGATGGCGATGATGTCTTTCAGTTCCTGGTAACGTTGCAGCAGGGACTGTACGCCACGCGCAGTGTCGTAGTGTTCCTGACCAACAACCAGTGGATCCAGCTGACGGCTGGTGGAGTCCAGCGGGTCAACGGCTGGGTAGATACCCAGAGACGCGATCTGACGGCTCAGTACCACGGTTGCATCAAGGTGCGCAAAGGTGGTTGCTGGAGATGGGTCAGTCAAGTCATCCGCAGGTACGTATACCGCCTGAACGGAGGTGATAGAACCGGTTTTGGTAGAGGTGATACGTTCCTGAAGAACACCCATCTCTTCTGCCAGAGTTGGCTGATAACCTACCGCTGAAGGCATACGACCCAGCAGTGCTGATACTTCAGTACCGGCCAGGGTATAACGGTAGATGTTATCAACGAACAGCAGAACGTCACGGCCTTCGTCACGGAATTTCTCAGCCATAGTCAGGCCAGTCAGCGCAACGCGCAGACGGTTTCCTGGTGGCTCGTTCATCTGACCGTAAACCAGGGATACTTTGTCCAGAACGTTGGAGTCAGTCATTTCGTGGTAGAAGTCGTTACCCTCACGAGTACGCTCACCAACACCTGCAAACACGGAGTAACCGGAGTGTTCGATCGCGATGTTACGGATCAGCTCCATCATGTTTACGGTTTTACCAACACCCGCACCACCGAACAGACCAACTTTACCGCCCTTCGCAAACGGACACATCAGGTCGATAACTTTGATACCGGTTTCCAGCAGTTCCTGAGAGCTGGACAGCTCTTCGTAGGAAGGTGCTGCACGGTGGATAGCCCAACGCTCTTCTTCACCGATGTCGCCTTTCATGTCGATTGGGTGACCCAATACGTTCATGATACGACCCAGTGTTGCTTTACCTACAGGAACTTCGATCGGGTGCTCAAGGTCTTTAACTTCCAGACCACGACGCAGACCGTCGGAAGAACCCATGGCGATGGTACGCACGATACCGCCGCCGAGCTGCTGCTGAACTTCCAGCACCAGGCTCTCGTTACCATTCTGTACCTCAAGCGCATCGTACACGCGCGGTACGGCGTCCTGAGGGAACTCGACGTCCACCACGGCGCCGATTACCTGGACAATCTTTCCAGTAGCCATCTTGAATCCTCTACGTAATTCGTAAACCTGGTTAAACCGCGGCGGCCCCCGAGACAATCTCGGTGAGTTCCTGAGTAATGCTGGCCTGACGAGCTTTGTTGTAAACCAACTGCAGCTCTTTAATCAGGCTGCCGCCATTATCGGTCGCGGCTTTCATCGCCACCATACGTGCGGCTTGCTCGCTGGCCAGGTTTTCTACAACGCCCTGATAAACCTGAGATTCGACATAACGACGCAGCAGAGTATCCAACAGCGGTTTCGGATCGGGTTCATACAGGTAATCCCAGGTTTTACGCTTCATATCGTCATCTTCTGATGCCGGTAAAGGCAACATCTGAGTGAGAGTAGGAACCTGAGACATGGTGTTAATAAATTTGTTGCTGACAACGTACAGTCTGTCCAGACGGCCTTCATCATAGGCCTGCAACATCACTTTAACCGGGCCGATCAGTTCGGACAGAGATGGGTTATCACCCATACCGGTCACCTGAGCGACAATATTGCCACCAACGGAGTTAAAGAAAGACACGCCCTTGGAGCCGATCATCGCGATATCGCTCTGAACGCCTTTTTCGGACCATGCTTTCATATCCGCCAGCAGTTTTTTGAACAGGTTAATGTTCAAGCCGCCACACAGACCACGGTCGGTCGACACCACCAGGTAGCCCACGCGTTTAACTTCGCGTTCTTCCAGGTAAGGGTGCTTATATTCCAGATTACCGTTTGCAAGGTGACCAATCACTTTGCGCATGGTTTCTGCATAAGGACGGCTGGCCGCCATGCGATCCTGCGATTTACGCATTTTGGAAGCGGCGACCATCTCCATCGCTTTAGTGATCTTCTGCGTGTTCTGGACGCTTGCGATCTTACTACGTATCTCTTTTGCGCCGGCCATGAGCTTCTCCTCAATGCCTTGCGGCCTGTCCTAAGACAAGCCGCCGGACGTTACCAGGACTGGGTTGCTTTGAAGGAATCGAGGATAGCTTTCAGCTTGCCTTCGATTTCGTCGTTATAGCCACCGGACTGGTTGATCTCTTGCATCAGCGGAGCGTGATCACGGTCAACGTAAGCCAACAGAGCGGCTTCGAAGCTACCGATTTTCGCCAGTTCCACATCTTCGAGGTAACCGCGTTCAGCCGCGAACAGCACCAGGCCCTGTTGTGCAACAGACATAGGGGCATACTGTTTCTGTTTCAGCAGCTCGGTCACTTTCTGACCGTGGCTCAGCTGTTTACGGGTAGCTTCATCCAGATCGGACGCGAACTGAGAGAACGCTGCCAGTTCACGATACTGTGCCAGAGCGGTACGGATACCACCGGACAGTTTCTTGATGATCTTGGTCTGAGCTGCACCACCAACACGAGATACGGAGATACCCGGGTTAACTGCCGGACGAATACCGGAGTTAAACAGGTTGGTTTCCAGGAAGATCTGACCATCGGTAATGGAAATTACGTTGGTCGGAACGAACGCAGAAACGTCACCCGCCTGGGTTTCAATGATCGGCAGAGCGGTCAGTGAACCAGTTTTACCTTTCACTTCACCTTTGGTGAAGTTCTCGACGTATTCCGCGTTAACGCGGGAAGCACGCTCCAGCAGACGAGAGTGGAGGTAGAATACGTCGCCAGGGAATGCTTCACGTCCAGGTGGACGACGGAGCAGCAGAGAAACCTGACGATAAGCAACAGCCTGTTTAGACAGGTCATCGTATACGATCAGTGCATCTTCACCGCGGTCACGGAAGTATTCGCCCATCGCGCAACCAGCATATGGTGCCAGGTATTGCAGTGCAGCAGATTCAGAAGCGGTTGCAACCACAACGATGGTGTTAGACAGCGCACCGTGCTCTTCCAGTTTGCGAACAACGTTGGAAATGGTGGACGCTTTCTGGCCGATAGCCACGTACACACATTTGATGCCAGAGTCGCGCTGGTTGATGATGGCATCGATAGCCATTGCGGTTTTACCGGTCTGACGGTCACCGATGATCAGTTCACGCTGACCACGACCGATTGGGATCATGGCATCAACGGATTTATAACCAGTCTGTACTGGTTGATCAACGGACTGACGGTCGATAACGCCTGGTGCGATAACTTCGATTGGAGAGAAGCCATCGTGCTCAACCGGACCTTTACCGTCGATTGGCGCACCCAGGGTGTTAACAACACGACCCAGCAGGCCACGGCCAACCGGAACTTCCAGAATACGACCCGTACACTTAACCTTCATGCCTTCGGCGAGGTCAGCGTATGGACCCATCACAACTGCACCTACGGAGTCGCGCTCCAGGTTCAGTGCGATAGCGTAACGGTTACCCGGCAGGGAAATCATTTCACCCTGCATACAATCGGCCAGGCCGTGAATGCGGATAACACCGTCACTTACAGAAACAATAGTACCTTCGTTGTGAGCTTCACTCACAACACTGAACTGAGCAATGCGCTGCTTGATCAGTTCGCTGATTTCGGTGGAATTCAGTTGCATGCTCCAGTCCCCTTAAGACTGCAAGACGTCTGCAAGGCGCTCAAGACGGCCGCGTACGCTGCCATCAATGACCATATCACCCGAACGGATGATTACGCCTGCCATTACAGACTTATCGATTTTGCAATTCAGCTTAACTTTGCGTGACAGACGTTTTTCCATCGCAGCAGTGATCTTCGAAAGCTGTTCGGTACTCAGTTCAGTTGCAGAAGTCACTTCGACTTCAGCAGTAGCTTCACTAAGGGCACGTAAGTGCTCGAACTGCTCAAGAACATCAGGGAGCACACGCAGACGACCGTTCTCAGCCATAACCTTAATCAGGTTCTGGCCGTTGGCATCCAGTTGCTCCCCGCACACGGCGATAAACGACGCGGCGAGGGTTTCTGGCGCTAACGCACCGGAAAGCAACTCAGCCATTTGTTCGTTTTTCGTCACCTCAGCGGCAAACGCCAGCATGTTCTGCCAGCGATCGACATTTTGGTGTTCGACAGCAAAGTCAAAAGCTGCTTTGGCGTAGGGGCGAGCTACCGTAACAAATTCAGACATCAGCCCCTCCCTCCTTACAGTTCAGCGACAAGTTTGTCCACGATGTCGCTGTTAGCAGCTTCATCCACGGAACGTTCGATGATCTTCTCGGCGCCAGCAACAGCCAGAATCGCAACCTGCTTACGCAGTTCTTCACGAGCACGTTTACGCTCAGCATCAATTTCAGCCTGAGCTTGTGCCACGATCTTAGTACGTTCCTGTTCTGCTTCAGCTTTTGCTTCGTCCAGGATCTGAGAACGGCGTTTGTTAGCCTGTTCAATGATTACCTGAGCTTCAGCTTTCGCTTTTTTCAGCTGGTCTGTCGCGTTGGCCTGTGCAAGGTCCAAATCTTTCTTAGCGCGTTCTGCGGAAGCCAGACCGTCAGCAATTTCTTTCTGACGTTTTTCGATGGCAGCCATTAATGGCGGCCATACATACTTCATGCAGAACCAGACAAAGAGAATAAACGCGATGGCCTGGCCGAGGATTGTTGCGTTCATGTTCACAGCACAATACCTCTTTAATTTCTGTGGCTTAGGGTTTTAAAACTACTACTACGCGACAGCAAACATCACGTACAGACCCAGACCTACAGCGATCATTGGGATAGCATCCACCAGACCCATAACGATAAAGAACTGAGTACGCAGCAGAGGAATCAGATCCGGTTGACGCGCTGCGCCTTCCAGGAATTTGCCCCCGAGGATGCCGATACCGATCGCAGCACCGATAGCCGCCAGACCCATCATCACAGCGGCAGCCATGTACAGCAGATCCATATTCAGGTTTTCCATGACAGTCTCCAGTTTGTTTCAATTAAAACGTAGTAGTGTTGGTAAAGAATCAGTGCTCTTCAGATGCCATCGACAGATAGACAATCGTCAGAACCATGAAGATAAAGGCTTGCAGCGTAATGATCAGGATGTGGAAAATGGCCCATGGCACATTAAGAATCCACTGTGACCACCACGGCAGAAGACCCGCGATCAGAATGAAAATCAGCTCACCCGCATACATGTTGCCGAACAGTCGCAGACCCAGTGAAACAGGTTTGGACAGCAGGCTAACGCCTTCCAGGATCAGGTTGACCGGAATAAACGCCCAGTGGTTGAACGGCTGCAAGGTAAGCTCTTTCACAAAGCCGCTTACGCCTTTCATTTTGATGCTGTAGAAAAGAATCAGGATGAATACACCGAGCGCCATCGACAGAGTGATGTTCACGTCTGCGGACGGAACCACGCGCAGTGCAGGCAGACCGAGGACGTGCTCGCCGATCCACGGAATAAAATCGATAGGCAGCAGGTCCATCAGGTTCATCAGGAAGACCCAAACGAACACAGTCAGGGCCAGCGGAGCAATCAGCTTGCTCTTGCCATGGTACATGTCTTTCACGCTGCCATGGACAAAGCCGATGATCATTTCGATGAACGTCTGGAATTTCCCTGGAACACCGCTGGTCGCTCTTTTAGCAACACCGCGGAACATGGCCAGGAACAGAAGACCCAAAACCACCGAGAAGAACATGGAGTCGATGTTGATCGTCCAGAAGGTGGCCGGGGGGTTATGCGGATCGACCAGCGAGAATGTACGCAGGTCCAACTGAAGGTTATTCAGATGGTGACCTATGTAATCCTGCGGCGTCATATTTTCTGAAGCCATGATGCCTTTTACCCTTTGTTGTTGATTACAGCTGGAGCCAGAACTTGTACCACCAGCACCAAAACCCACGTAGCTATCAGCGGCATGAATACCACTTTCAAAACCGCCAGCGCCATCACCAGTAGAGCAAAGGTTAGCAACACCTTACACACTTCGCCGAGGGCGAAGGACCAGGCCACGCGGCCTTTGGCAGGTGTATGCGCCTGATGACGCCAGGCAAAAATCATAAACAACACGTTTGGCAGAACCACCGCCAAACCCCCGCACACGGCGGAGATGCCCCAGAAGGGGTCTTTGAGGCTAAACAGCAGTCCACTTGCTATCACAGCCAGAAACTGAATGAACAGAAGCTTACGAGCAACGTTTCTACTCAAGAGCGACACAGACATCACGTTTTTACTCCTGCTCCCTTTGAGGTATGTCGCGTGTCGTATAAAACGTCCTTTAAGGCTCAGAGTCAAGCATCAAAAAGCGGACAAATTATACGGTGCGCCCCCGTGATTTCAAACATTAAGTAGCGAAAAGGTGAATAAATGTTTAAATATTTTTCCCCACCGCTATTTTTTAACTTTTCGTGAAACCGCAGGCCTTCCAACAAAACTGCAAACCGCGCGAAAACGTTGACGATAAAGCGTGCACGAGATCACAAAATACACATTTACGATAAGGTTGTATTTATCAAAGACGTAAATCGGTTTATTTCATCTTTATGATATTAAAGATAAATTGTCGTAACTATTTTCAAAACAGCCCTGTATACAACAAAAACCTTTCATTGACATTCTTAATAAATATTTAACATTCCCACCTTATTGCGACTTTTCACTTTTAGCAGGCTGATATTTTCGTTGTTGACTATTCTCCAGGGTAACCATGCGAATAACGTTAACCCAAAGAAAATCCATGGTAACAACAAGGTTAAATTAACTTCAGCAAAATCTCTTTAGTTGTGCTGTTTTTTAACACTATAAGAACAGCACAAATTCCACATTTTTTATTAATTATTTAAAAATTGTTTGGCTTAATTATCACCAGATGGCGTTCGCCTTCGAGTTGAGGAATGTTTAATTTCTCAATAGATTCGACTGAAAAACCAACAGGAAGTTGTTCAATCTCCTCACCAGGTAACTGTCCTTTCAGCGCATAAAAACGGCCATTTTGTGCAGGCAAATGCTTGCACCAGCTCACCATGTCGTTGAGTGATGCAAATGCACGGCTGATAACACCGTCAAACGGTGGTTCCGCCGGGAACTCCTCTACCCTGCTCTGTACGGGTGTGATGTTATCAAGCTGCAATTCATGCTGCACCTGGCGTAAGAAACGTACGCGTTTTCCCAGGCTGTCCAGCAGCGTGAAATGGCACTCAGGACGAACAATCGACAACGGCACGCCAGGCAGGCCCGGACCCGTCCCGACGTCGATAAAGCGCTCACCTTGCAGATGCGGGGCAACCACGATGCTATCGAGGATATGGCGAACGAGCATCTCGTTGGGATCGCGTACGGAAGTCAGGTTGTACGCTTTGTTCCATTTGTTCAGCATATCGACATAGGCCACCAGCTGATTTTTCTGGTGATCGGTGAGCGAAATACCTGCTTCATCCAGCAGACGAGAGAGTTTATTGAGCACGGTGAATACCTGTTTAGAGATTTTTCGCCCGGTGGCGCTGTCGCTTACCGGGCCTACGAATAAGTAGGGCGGGTAAGCGAAGCGCCACCCGCCAAAAAGCAATGTTCAAGGAACTACGCGCTGCGGCGCAACATACCTTGTTTTTTCAACCACACCAGCAGAATCGAAATCGCGGCAGGCGTGACGCCGGAGATACGTGATGCCTGGCCGATCGACACAGGCTTGTGATCGTTCAGTTTGGCGATCACTTCATTGGAAAGGCCTGTCACCTGACGATAGTCCAGCATTTCCGGCAGCAACGTGTTTTCGTTGCGCTGCTGTTTTTCGATCTCATCCTGCTGACGCGCGATGTAGCCTTCGTACTTCACCTGGATTTCGACCTGCTCTGCCGCTTCAACGTCTTCAAGACCCGGCGCGAACGCGGTCAGTTTGACCAGGTTCTCATAGGTCACTTCCGGGCGACGCAGCAAATCTTCACCGCTGGCTTCGCGCGAGAGCGGCGCAGTCAAGTGAGCGTTCACTTCGGCAGCAGTTTCTGCCTGTGGATTCACCCACGTTGTTTTCAGGCGCTGACGTTCCTGTTCGATGCGTTCCAGCTTCTCGTTGAAACGCGCCCAGCGTTCGTCATCCACCAGACCCAGCTCACGACCCATTTCGGTCAGACGCAGATCGGCGTTGTCTTCGCGCAGCATCAGGCGATATTCCGCGCGGGACGTAAACATACGGTACGGTTCTTTGGTGCCCAGGGTGCAAAGATCGTCGACCAGCACGCCCAGGTAAGCCTGGGAACGACCCGGAGCCCAGCCCTCTTTCTCGGCAGAGAAGCGCGCGGCGTTAAGACCCGCAAGCAGGCCCTGTGCGGCAGCTTCTTCGTAACCTGTTGTGCCGTTGATCTGACCGGCGAAGAACAGCCCATGGATGAACTTGCTCTCCAGGGTTGGTTTCAGGTCACGCGGATCGAAGAAATCATATTCAATAGCGTAGCCTGGACGAACAATTTTAGCGTTCTCCATGCCCTGCATTGAGCGAACAATTTGCATCTGCACATCAAACGGCAGGCTGGTGGAAATACCGTTCGGATAAATTTCGTTAGACGTCAGTCCTTCCGGCTCGAGGAAGATCTGGTGCTGGTTACGATCGGCAAAGCGCATCACTTTGTCTTCGATCGACGGGCAGTAGCGTGGGCCGATCCCTTCGATCACGCCAGCATACATTGGGCTACGATCGAGATTATTACGGATCACGTCATGGGTTTTTTCGTTGGTGTGCGTGATGTAGCAAGGAACCTGCTGCGGATGCTGAGCCGCATTGCCCATGAACGAGAACACCGGCATTGGGTTATCACCATGCTGTTGCGCCAGCACGCTGAAATCAATGGTTCGGGCATCGATACGTGGCGGCGTACCGGTTTTCAGGCGGCTGACGCGCAGCGGCAGCTCACGCAAACGACGAGAAAGCGGAATGGACGGCGGATCGCCAGCACGGCCACCGCTGTAGTTATCCAGACCGATATGGATTTTGCCATCCAGGAATGTCCCGACGGTCAGCACTACCGCTTTAGCACGGAATTTGAGGCCCATCTGGGTCACCGCGCCGACAACGCGATCGTTCTCAACGATAAGATCTTCCACCGCTTGCTGGAAGATCATCAAATTCGGTTGGTTCTCCAGTGCGGTACGTACTGCCTGACGGTAAAGCACGCGGTCTGCCTGGGCTCGGGTCGCACGGACAGCCGGGCCTTTACTCGCGTTTAGTATCCTAAACTGGATGCCTGCCTGATCGATCGCTTTCGCCATCAGGCCGCCAAGTGCATCCACTTCTTTTACCAGGTGTCCTTTCCCAATGCCGCCAATCGCCGGATTACAGGACATCTGTCCAAGCGTGTCGATATTGTGTGTCAAAAGCAGGGTCTGCTGACCCATACGCGCTGCGGCCATTGCGGCCTCAGTGCCTGCATGACCCCCGCCAATGATGATGACGTCAAAAGGATCCTGATAAAACATGGTGGTCTGCCTCGCGTAAAGCGGTATGAAAATGGATTGAAGCCCGGGCCGTGGATTCTACTCAACTTTAGTCTTTCGAGAAAGCATTGGGATCCTGGGCTATTAAAAAGAAGATCTTTTTATTTAGAGATCTGTTCTATTGTGATCTCTTATTAGGATCGCCTCTCCCTGTGGGTAAGTCCGATCTCGCAAAGAAGATCATGCAGTTAGAAAGGATCGTTTGCTGTGAATGATCGGTGATCCTGGACCGTATAAGCTGGGATCAGATCGCGACTTTATACACAGGCCAAAAACGGGACGCGAGTTATTCTTTGGATAACTACCGCTTAATACGAGCTTTTAACCAGAGTTATCCACATCTGTTCGCGCGATCTTTAATCGTTTTTGAGTAAATTTTTCCATTCTTCCAGCCAAATCTCTGCTGGATCCTCTGGAATATCGTGTTCGAGGATGTTGATCTTGAGTGTTTCACCGAGCTGTTTGGCTCCAGATGACTTCACTGCGGCTTCTATTTTCTCTACTGCACCACAGAAGGTGTCATATTCACGGCTGCCGATACCGACTGCACCGAAACGTACGGCTGACAGGTCGGGTTGTTGCTCCAGCAGTTCGTCATATAAAGGTTGCAGGTTGTCCGGGATATCGCCCGCACCGTGCGTAGAAGTGATCAGTAGCCAGATCCCGGCAGTCGGAAGATCTTCCAGTAACGGCCCGTGCAGGGTTTCAGTGGAAAAACCGGCATCTTCCAGCTTTTCGGCCAGATGTTCTGCAACGTATTCCGCGCCGCCCAGGGTGCTGCCACTGATAAGAGTAATGTCCGCCATTGATCGCTCGCTCATATTAAGAGGCGGCCATTGTACGCTGTGAACGAGCTGGGATCTACCTGTGGAAAATGTGGGAATGAATTTGCCCGATCATGGGCGGATAGTCCGCATGATCGGGTTTTGCAGGGAGATCAGTGTCTCGGTGGACTGAATTTCATCGATTGTTTGGATCTTGTTGATAAGTACCTGCTGGAGCGCATCGATGGATCGGCACATCACTTTGATAAAGATGCTGTAGTGCCCGGTGGTGTAGTACGCCTCGGTGACTTCATCGAGTGCATTCAGCTTTTCCAGCGCAGAGGGATAATCTTTGGCGCTCTTAAGGATGATGCCAATAAAACAGCAGACGTCGTAACCCAGCTGTTTTGGACTGACATCGATACGTGCACCGGTAATAATCCCGGCCTGCTTCATCTTCTCTACACGCACGTGAATGGTTCCGGGGCTGACGCCAAACTGTTTTGCCAGTTCTGCATAGGCGGTACGTGCATTGGCCATTAACGCTTCCAGGATGCCGCGGTCCAGATTGTCGATCTGATAATTTTCCATAGGTTTTTCTTATGAAGATTAGTGAATCACTCTATTCTAGCGTCATATTTTAACGAATCAAAAGTGAAGGTGGCTTTTTGTTGTTGGATTATTGAATTGAGTGCCATTTTTGTTGCTTAATCAATACCAACAGGACGCAGGAGTATAAATAATGAAAACCGCTTACATCGCAAAACAACGCCAGATCAGCTTCGTTAAATCCCACTTTTCCCGTCAGCTGGAAGATAAGCTCGGCCTGGTTGAAGTTCAGGCTCCAATCTTAAGCCGCGTAGGAGACGGGACACAGGATAACTTGTCTGGTTGCGAAAAAGCGGTTCAGGTGAAAGTGAAAACACTGCCAGATGCCCAGTTCGAAGTGGTTCATTCACTGGCGAAATGGAAGCGTCAAACGCTGGGACAACACGACTTCAGCGCCGGCGAAGGGCTCTACACGCACATGAAAGCCCTTCGCCCTGATGAAGACCGCCTTTCCGCTATTCACTCTGTTTATGTTGACCAGTGGGACTGGGAGCGCGTAATGGGTGATGGCGAGCGTCATATCGGCACGCTGAAATCCACCGTTGAGGCGATCTACGCCGGGATCAAAGCGACTGAAGCCGCAGTGAGCAAAGAGTTTGGTCTGGCACCGTTCCTGCCGGAAACGATCCACTTTGTTCACAGCCAGGAGTTGCTGAGCCGCTTCCCGGATCTGGATGCTAAAGGCCGTGAACGCGCAATTGCAAAAGAACTGGGTGCTGTATTCCTGATGGGTATCGGCGGCAAGCTGTCTGATGGTAAGCGTCATGACGTTCGTGCGCCTGATTACGATGACTGGAGCACGGCTGGCGAGAGCGAATTTGCCGGTCTGAACGGTGACATTCTGGTCTGGAACCCGGTTCTTGAAGATGCATTTGAGCTTTCTTCAATGGGGATCCGTGTTGATGCTGCTGCGCTGAAACGCCAGCTTACTGTTACGGGTGATGAAGATCGTCTCCAGCTGGAGTGGCACCAGGCGTTGTTACGTGGTGAGATGCCGCAGACCATTGGGGGTGGCATCGGGCAATCTCGTTTGACTATGCTCCTGCTGCAACTGTCGCATATTGGCCAGGTGCAATGTGGAGTTTGGCCGCAGCAGGTTCGTGAAAGCGTCGGTTCCCTTCTTTAATTAGCGTCGCCAGCGTCTGAGCAGGCGGCTACGTAACCCGGTATCAAAGCGCCAGATATGATCGAAGATGCGCATGATGCCGGGTTTGCCATTAACGGACATCGCCACAGCGTGAAAACGATGCTGATGTTCGCGCTGTAATACCTTCACTTTATTTACCACATCATCCGGCAGCCGCTGGGCAATAAAGTCAGAGATCACCACCGCATCGGCATCATACCAGTCGCCACCCTGCATACGTTCGATAATGGCGCGAAAGCAGCTTGCCATATCGGTACCGCCGCGAAAGCGCTGGCTTAAGAAACGGATGGCCTGCTCAATGCCTTGCTGCCCCGTCAGTTCGTAACCCACCACCTCACTGGAAAACAGCATAATAAAGCAGCGACGTCGGTCGGCCAGGGCCACGCGCATTAGCGCCAGGCAAAAGGCCTTCGCGCATTGCTCATTAAAACCGCCCATTGAACCGGATGTATCCACGCACACTATAAAAGGCCCGCGCGGCTGCTCATCAAAATCCTGATGCACCACCGGACGCTGGCTGATTTTTTCGTGCCAGGATTCGCCATGTAGCCGGTAAGTGAGCAACTGCTTTTCCACCAGCCGACGATAAAACTCGTACTCCAGCTCGGTGATACCCAGCGTGCTCAGCTCAGTAGGCAACAGGCGCAAAATATCATCGCTCTGTTGTAACCCATCAACCTGTTCGGGCACCGTTGCCGGTTCACGCACCAGCGTGCGGAAAGTTTCCATTGGCGCATCTTTTTTCGGGACGGATTTCGCCTCCCGCGAACGGCCCAGCTGCTCTGCGAGCTTCATGAGCTCAGGTTGTTGCGTCAGAAAGTCGCCATATTTCACAATCAGCTGGTAATCACCGCGCCGTAGCTGCCCGGCGCTCATATCCCACAGGCGTCCGGCCGCGTTTTCGTTTTCCACCAGCACCTGCTCTAGCTGGCCGCTGAGCGTCATACGCTCCTGCACTTCGCTCAGAAGCTGTTCACGCTCTTCATCAAGCAGCTGCTGGTTAAGGGTTGTCGCCTGCACCACCAGGCTGAGCCGCCAGCGCTGTAAAAACAGGGTATGCAGTGCCGGAGTAAAGGTGGCGTTATCGGTGACCAGCGTTCTGGCCTGGCTGGCAAACGGAGAGTGGACTTTATCCAGCAGAGTCAGGGTTTGCGGTAGCTGAACAATGAATTGCGGCGTGGATAACCGCTGGCACTGCTGATAGCACGCCACTTCTTCAGTGAGTTCAGGCGGGACTTCTGTCTCTTTTAAGCGCTTACGCAGATTATCTCGCCAGCGCGGGAGATCGTCGGTCATGGCCTTTTTGAGCTTTGGGAATTTTTCAAAGAAGGCCGCCAGCTGTGGGGTGGCCAGCAGAGTAATGACGACCTCTTCGATCAATCCTTCCTCGCTGACCGCCAGCATGACGTTGAGCGTATCCAGCGTTAGCATTGACGTGCCTGTTTGATCTGCGCGCCCACGTCCTGAAGGCTGGCTTCAATGCGCCCTAACCAGTCGCTATGGATAAAGAGACACTTCTGCTGCTCGCTGAAGCGGGTATGTTGCTGATGCCATTCGGTATCCAGTGCTTCCAGCTGCTGTTTGATCTCTTCTGGCACGCTGTCTGCCGCCGTGCCGGGTAACGCAAGGCGGGAACCTTGCAGGCTAACATCGCGGAGCACCAGATGCTGGCTGGTATCCACTTCCATATTCAGCAACTGCGCAAAACCAATACCGTTGAGCTTGCCGCGGATGTCGCCGCCCTTATCGAGCCACTGCGATAACGCCTCGCGCTCAAGGGTAATGTGCACCACCTGCATATCGTGGAGTTTTAGCGGTTGCTGGAGCAGAAGCGTGAGGGACGTCGTCGTGAGTTCGGCCGGCAACTCGTAATGCGGTTTACGGGCAAACATACCGCCAAGACGGTTAACTTTAAGCGCTGTTTTATCGCTTTGCTGCTGCTGGAGCTGCATCCTACGCTGGGCAATGGCGCCGAGCTGATTGAGCATTGACTGCTGTCCCCAGGCCTGCCCGGTCATCAATATTTCAAGCTGTTGCTGCATCAGGTTCATGCCTTCTGCGTCATGCCACAGACAATCTTTCAGCAGGATCAGGTCAATAGGCGCAACGGCATCGCGCCCGCTAAACAGGGCGCTGGCCTGTAACAGACGGATCGCTTTTTTCCAGCGGCGATCGGAAACATAGGGAGCTGAAGGCAGTAAATCGAGCTGCTGGCGCAGCATGAAGATAAGCTCAAAAACGGCATCCGGCAGTTTGATTTTGCCGATCTCCTGCTGCCACTGATGATATTCCTCATCGGTGACCTGAAGGGAAGCGGGTACCGGGTTTTCGTTCTCATCCTGCTGGCTGACCAGCATCGAGCGGAAGTTCGATTTGTCCTGGACTTTGTCCAGCCACAGACGGATAAGCATACGGTCGTAAAGCGCTTCCAGGCTGTTGTCGGCTTCCGGAAGTTCGTTGGAGGCGGCCACCAGCAGGCGCATCGGGATTTTCTCTTCACTGGCGCCGTTACGGAAGCGACGTTCGTTAATTGCCGTAAGCAGGGTGTTCAGAATGGCCGGGCCGGCTTTCCAGATCTCATCGAGAAACACAATCTCCGCTTCCGGGAGATAGCCATCCGTCAGACGCTGATAGCGCCCTTCATCTTTTAAGGCCTGAATGGAAAGCGGACCAAAAACCTCTTCAGGGGTAGAGAATCGGGTCATCAAATATTCAAAGGCACGGGCATTCTGGAAAGCGTATTTCAGCCGGCGGGCAATCAGGCTTTTCGCAATCCCCGGCGGGCCAAGTAAAAATACACTTTCACCGCTCAACGCCGCCAGTAAACACAGGCGGATAGCGTGGCTACGCTCGAAAAGGCCTTTTTCCAGCGCGCTGCTGAGGCGGGAAATTCTTTCTGCTAATAAATGTGAGTGAGCCATAATAGTTTTGCATCCTTTCGCCGTCGTGGCGGCCAATTGAAGCGAGTATAGACGTTTCAGTCAGGGCTGGTAATAGACTGAAGTGCGGCGCTATTTTCTTTGCGATACATTAACGCGGTTGCATTTAGGGGTACGATTTTGCAATTAATCGTGCATACTGTGCGCTTTTTGTGGGCCAAGGGACTAAGCACACATTTGTTATACAAACGAAAAGACTAGTCTATGAGCACTGATAATAAGCAATCATTACCCGCAATAACGCTTGCGGCGATCGGGGTTGTCTACGGTGATATCGGCACCAGCCCACTTTATACGCTTCGTGAATGTCTGTCCGGTCAGTTTGGTTTTGGTGTTGAACGTGACGCTGTGTTTGGTTTTTTGTCACTCATCTTCTGGCTGCTGATCCTGGTTGTTTCCGTTAAATATCTCTCCTTTGTTATGCGTGCTGATAACGCAGGTGAAGGCGGTATCCTGACGCTGATGTCTCTTGCCGGGCGTAATACTTCGGCCAAAATGACCTCGGTGCTAGTTATCATTGGGTTGATTGGTGGCAGCTTCTTCTATGGCGAGGTGGTGATCACCCCGGCGATTTCGGTTCTCTCGGCAATAGAGGGGCTGGAAATCATCGCGCCGCAGCTTGATACGTGGGTTGTCCCGCTGGCCATTATTGTTCTGACGCTGCTGTTTGCTATTCAGAAGCATGGCACTGGGCTTGTCGGGAAGCTGTTCGCACCGATTATGCTGGCCTGGTTCCTGATCCTGGCGGCGCTGGGGTTGCGCAGCATTATTGCGAACCCAGAAGTGCTGCACGCCCTGAACCCGCTCTGGGCAGTTAACTTCTTCCTCGAATATAAAACCGTTTCGTTTATTGCATTAGGTGCGGTTGTTCTTTCTATTACTGGTGTTGAAGCGCTGTATGCGGACATGGGGCATTTCGGCAAGTTGCCTATCCGCGTGGCATGGTTTGCCGTGGTGCTGCCGTCACTGGTGCTGAACTACTTCGGCCAGGGCGCGCTGTTGCTCAAAACCCCGGAAGCCATTAAGAACCCGTTCTTCCTGCTGGCACCCGACTGGGCGCTGGTGCCGATGCTGATCCTCGCCACCCTGGCGACCGTTATCGCGTCTCAGGCGGTGATTTCCGGCGTGTTCTCCCTTACGCGTCAGGCCGTGCGTCTGGGTTATCTCTCGCCAATGCGCATTATCCATACTTCGGAAATGGAGTCGGGCCAGATCTACATTCCTTTCATTAACTGGCTGCTCTACTTTGCGGTTGTAATTGTTATTGTGAGTTTCGAGCACTCCAGCAACCTGGCTGCGGCATACGGTATTGCTGTGACCGGTACCATGGTACTGACGTCGATCCTCTCCACGACCGTGGCGTACCGGAACTGGCACTGGAATAAATTCCTGGTGGGGATGATTCTGGTGGGCTTCCTTTGTATCGACGTGCCGCTGTTCTCCGCGAACCTCGACAAGATTGTCTCCGGTGGCTGGCTGCCGCTTACCCTCGGTCTGGTGATGTTTATTGTGATGACAACGTGGAAGAGCGAACGCTTCCGTCTGCTGCGTCGTATGCATGAGCACGGTAACTCTCTGGAAGCGATGATTGTTTCTCTGGAGAAATCCCCGCCGGTTCGCGTTCCGGGCACTGCGGTGTATATGTCTCGCGCGTTGAACGTTATCCCGTTCGCGCTGATGCATAATCTCAAGCACAACAAAGTGCTGCATGAACGCGTGATCCTGCTGACGCTGCGTACTGAAGATGCGCCATATGTTCATAACGTGCGTCGTGTCCAGATTGAGCAGCTGTCGCCAACCTTCTGGCGCGTGGTGGCGAGCTACGGCTGGCGCGAAACGCCTAACGTGGAAGAGGTGTTCCACCGCTGCGGTCTGGAAGGGCTGAACTGCCGCATGATGGAGACCTCGTTCTTCATGTCGCATGAGTCGCTGATCATCGGTAAGCGGCCGTGGTATCTGCGTCTGCGTGGCAAGCTGTACCTTATCCTGCAACGTAACGCCCTGCGCGCACCTGACCAGTTTGAGATCCCGCCTAACCGCGTGATTGAGCTTGGGACACAGGTCGAGATTTAAGTCCTCTTTGAAATGCCGGGTGGCGCTGCGCTTACCCGGCCTACTCTACCCGTAGGCCCGCGCAAGCGAAGCGCCGCCGGGCAATTCCCCCTCTCCACATTTCACTTAGCGAAACGTTTCGACGTTGATCACAAATCTGTTACGTCATGATGGTTTTCTGAACACTAGTGGGTCTACACTGTATTCAGCGAAACGTTTCGCTAGTGGAGCAAGAAAATGAAGAAAGGCACTGTACTCAACTCAGAAATCTCATCGGTTATCTCCCGTCTTGGGCATACCGATACGCTGGTAGTTTGCGATGCAGGCTTACCGGTTCCGCGCAGCACAACCCGTATCGATATGGCGTTAACGCAGGGCGTGCCCTCGTTTATGCAGGTACTGGACGTGGTGACAGCGGAGATGCAGGTTGAGACAGCCATTCTCGCGACGGAGATCAAACAACATAATCCGCAACTCCACGAAACGTTGCTCGGCCACATTGAGCAACTGCAAAAACACCAGGGAAACACCATAGAAATTCGTTACACAACGCACGAACAGTTCAAACAACAAACCGCAGACAGTCAGGCGGTGATTCGCAGCGGGGAGTGTTCCCCGTATGCGAATATTATTCTCTGTGCTGGCGTCACTTTCTGAGGCCATCATGGACGCATTATTGCAACTCAAAGGGATCGATAAATCGTTCCCTGGCGTAAAAGCCCTCTCCGGAGCCGCGCTGAACGTATACGCCGGGCGCGTGATGGCGCTGGTGGGCGAAAACGGCGCTGGCAAATCCACCATGATGAAAGTGCTGACCGGTATCTATCAACGCGATGCAGGCTCACTCACGTGGCTGGGTAAAGAAACCACCTTCAACGGCCCGAAATCATCCCAGGAAGCCGGTATCGGCATTATCCACCAGGAGCTGAACCTGATCCCGCAACTCACCATTGCGGAAAACATCTTCCTGGGGCGCGAATTCGTAAACCGGTTTGGCAAAATCGACTGGAAAACGATGTACGCCGAAGCGGACAAACTGCTGGCGAAGCTGAACCTGCGCTTTAAAAGCGACCGCCTGGTGGGCGATCTCTCCATCGGCGATCAGCAGATGGTGGAAATCGCTAAGGTGCTGAGCTTTGAGTCAAAGGTCATCATTATGGATGAACCGACCGACGCCCTGACCGATACCGAAACCGAATCCCTGTTCCGTGTTATCCGCGAGCTGAAGTCGCAGGGGCGCGGGATTGTCTATATCTCTCACCGTATGAAAGAGATCTTCGAGATTTGCGACGACGTAACCGTCTTCCGCGACGGGCAGTTTATTGCCGAGCGCGAAGTGGCCACACTGACTGAAGATACCCTGATCGAAATGATGGTGGGACGTAAGCTCGAAGATCAGTACCCGCATCTGGATAAAGCGCCGGGAGAAATCCGCCTGAAGGTGGACAACCTCTGCGGACCGGGTGTGAACGATGTAACCTTTACCCTGCGTCAGGGGGAAATCCTTGGCGTAGCGGGCCTGATGGGCGCGGGACGTACCGAGCTGATGAAAGTGCTCTACGGCGCGCTGCCGCGCACCAGCGGTTACGTCACCCTTGATGGCCATGAAGTTGTCACTCGCTCTCCGCAAGATGGTCTGGCGAATGGCATCGTCTATATTTCTGAAGACCGTAAGCGCGACGGCTTAGTGCTGGGCATGTCGGTGAAAGAGAATATGTCTCTTACCGCACTGCGCTATTTCAGCCATAGCGGCGGCAGCCTGAAGCACAAAGACGAACAGCAGGCGGTCAGCGATTTTATCCGTCTCTTTAACGTCAAAACGCCGTCGATGGAGCAAGCAATTGGCCTGTTGTCCGGCGGTAATCAGCAGAAGGTGGCCATTGCGCGCGGTCTGATGACGCGCCCGAAAGTGCTGATCCTTGATGAGCCAACCCGTGGCGTGGATGTGGGCGCGAAAAAAGAGATTTATCAGCTGATTAACCAGTTCAAGGCCGACGGTCTGAGCATCATTCTGGTCTCTTCCGAGATGCCAGAAGTATTAGGCATGAGCGATCGCATTATCGTCATGCATGAAGGGCATCTCGGCGGTGAATTCACTCGCGAGCAGGCCACCCAGGAAGTTCTGATGGCTGCCGCTGTGGGCAAGCTTAATCGCGTGAATCAGGAGTAAGAAGATGACTACCCAGGCTGTTTCTGGTCGCCGTTATTTCACCAAGGCATGGCTGCTGGAACAAAAATCGCTGATTGCCCTGCTGGTGCTGATCGCGATTGTATCCACCATGAGCCCGAACTTTTTCACCGTTAATAACCTGTTCAACATTCTTCAGCAGACTTCTGTAAACGCCATTATGGCGGTCGGGATGACGCTGGTGATTTTGACGTCGGGGATCGACCTGTCCGTTGGTTCCTTGCTGGCGCTCACCGGTGCGATTGCGGCTTCAATTGTAGGGATTGAGGTCAACGCGCTGGTGGCCGTGGCTGCGGCACTGGCAGCAGGTGCGGCGATTGGCGCCGTGACCGGCGTGATTGTGGCGAAAGGCCGCGTCCAGGCGTTCATCGCCACGCTGGTAATGATGCTGCTGCTGCGCGGTGTGACCATGGTTTACACCAACGGCAGCCCGGTGAACACCGGCTTTACGGATAACGCCGATCTGTTTGGCTGGTTCGGTATCGGTCGCCCGCTGGGTATCCCGACGCCGGTCTGGATCATGGCTATCGTCTTCCTGGCGGCGTGGTACATGCTGCATCACACCCGTCTGGGGCGCTATATCTATGCGCTGGGCGGTAACGAAGCGGCGACTCGCCTTTCTGGTATCAGCGTCAATAAAGTCAAAATTATCGTGTATTCCCTGTGCGGCTTGCTGGCGTCACTGGCGGGCATCATCGAAGTGGCGCGTCTCTCTTCTGCGCAACCTACGGCGGGTACAGGTTATGAGCTGGACGCCATTGCGGCGGTGGTGCTGGGCGGTACGAGTCTTGCCGGCGGTAAAGGACGTATTGTTGGGACATTGATCGGCGCACTGATCCTCGGTTTCCTGAATAATGGTTTGAATTTGTTAGGTGTTTCCTCCTATTACCAGATGATCGTTAAAGCGGTAGTGATTTTGCTGGCGGTACTGGTAGACAACAAAAAACAGTAACTGACGACACTACAGGACATCTTAGATATGAACATGAAAAAACTGGCTACCCTGGTTTCTGCTGTGGCGCTGAGCGCAACCGTAAGTGCTAACGCAATGGCGAAAGACACCATCGCGCTGGTGGTCTCAACGCTGAACAACCCGTTCTTTGTCTCTCTGAAGGATGGCGCGCAAAAAGAAGCGGACAAACTGGGTTATAACCTGATTGTACTGGACTCCCAGAACAACCCGGCGAAAGAGCTGGCTAACGTTCAGGACTTAACCGTTCGTGGCACCAAAATCCTGCTGATTAACCCAACCGATTCCGACGCTGTGGGTAACGCCGTGAAAATGGCAAACCAGGCGAAAATCCCGGTGATCACCCTGGACCGTCAGGCATCTAAAGGTGATGTCGTCAGCCACATTGCGTCTGACAACGTTCTGGGCGGCAAAATCGCCGGTGATTACATCGCGAAGAAAGCTGGTGAAGGCGCGAAAGTTATCGAATTGCAGGGTATCGCCGGTACTTCCGCTGCCCGTGAACGTGGCGAAGGCTTCCAGCAGGCTGTTGCAGCACACAAATTTAACGTTCTGGCCAGCCAGCCTGCCGACTTCGACCGTACTAAAGGTCTGAACGTGATGCAGAACTTGCTGACCGCACACCCTGATGTCCAGGCCGTATTCGCACAGAATGACGAAATGGCGCTGGGTGCGCTGCGTGCTCTGCAAACTGCCGGTAAATCTGATGTGATGGTTGTCGGGTTTGACGGTACTCCGGATGGTGAAAAAGCAGTAAATGATGGCAAACTGGCTGCGACCATCGCTCAGCTGCCTGAGCAGATTGGCGCAACAGGTGTTCAGACTGCTGATAAAGTGCTGAAGGGCGAAAAGGTTCAGGCAAAATATCCAGTTGACCTGAAACTGGTCATCAAGCAGTAATATGCGATTCAGGCCGTCACTGGCGGTCTGATGGACAAAATACAAAGAAAAGTGTGGCATACGCCACCGGTTAATCCCGGTGGCGCTCTCAGATGGACACCTCATACATGAAAACCGCTGGCAACCTCGTTGTTCTTGGCAGTATCAATGCCGATCACATTCTTAACCTTGAATCTTTCCCGACACCCGGTGAAACCGTCACGGGTAATCAGTACCAGGTGGCATTTGGCGGCAAAGGCGCAAACCAGGCCGTTGCTGCCGGGCGCAGCGGCGCACATATTGCGTTTATTGCCTGCACGGGTGATGACGATACGGGCGAGCGCGTACGTAAACAGCTGGCAAGCGATAACATCGACATTGCGCCAGTGAGCGTGGTGGCCGGGGAATCAACCGGCGTAGCGCTGATTTTCGTTAATGCGGAAGGTGAGAATGTCATCGGTATTCATGCAGGGGCTAACGCGGCGCTGACAACAGAACGCGTTGAGGCGCAGCGCGAAATTATTGCCAGTGCAGAAGCATTGTTGATGCAGCTGGAGTCCCCAGTGGAGAGCGTACTGGCTGCGGCCCAGATTGCGCATGAAAATCATACCACTGTCGTACTTAATCCGGCGCCTGCCCGTGTATTATCAGATGAGCTCCTGGCGCTGGTGGATATCATTACCCCTAACGAAACCGAAGCCGAAAAGCTGACCGGTATTCGTGTGGAAAATGACGACGATGCGGCGCGTGCGGCTAAAGCGCTGCACGAAAAAGGTATCAGCAACGTTATCATTACCCTCGGCAGCCGCGGTGTGTGGGCCAGCGTCAACGGTGAAGGCCGCCGCGTACCGGGCTTTAAGGTTAAAGCCATTGATACCATTGCGGCCGGAGACACCTTTAACGGTGCGCTGGTGACGGCGTTGCTGGAAGGTAAAGCGCTGGATGAGGCCATTCGTTTTGCTCATGCCGCTGCCGCTATCGCGGTCACCCGCAAAGGTGCGCAGCCTTCCGTTCCGTGGCGTAAAGAGATCGATGAATTCTTAAGTCAGCAGGGGTAACGCTTGGCCACAATGAAAGATGTCGCCCGCATGGCGGGCGTTTCTACTTCTACTGTCTCCCACGTTATCAATAACGATCGCTTTGTCAGCGAGGCGATTCGGGAAAAAGTCGAAGCCGCAGTAAAAGATCTCAACTATGCGCCGTCGGCGCTGGCTCGCAGTCTGAAGCTCAACCAGACCCGTACCATCGGGATGCTCATTACCGCCAGTACCAACCCGTTTTATTCCGAACTTGTGCGTGGCGTAGAGCGTAGTTGCTTTGAGCGCGGCTACAGCCTGGTGTTGTGTAATACCGAAGGCGACGAGCAGCGCATGAACCGTAACCTTGAAACGCTGATGCAAAAACGCGTCGACGGGTTACTGCTGCTGTGTACCGAAACGCATCAGCCCTCAAAAGAGATTATTCAGCGCTACCCTTCTATTCCTACGGTGATGATGGATTGGGCACCGTTCGACGGCACCAGCGATCTGATTCAGGATAACTCGTTGCTGGGTGGTGATATGGCAACGCAATACCTGATCGATAAAGGCTATACCAGCATTGCCTGTATCACGGGGCCACTGGATAAAACGCCGGCCCGTTTACGTCTTGAAGGATATCTCTCCGCAATGGCGCGGGCAGGGCTTTCCATTCCTGAGGGATATTGCATTACCGGCGACTTTGAATTTAACGGCGGGTTAGAGGCCATGCAAAAGCTGCTGGCACAGGCACAACGTCCGCAGGCGGTATTTATTGGCAACGATGCGATGGCATTTGGTGCTTATCAGGCGTTGTATCAGGCCGGGTTGAGTATTCCAGGTGATATGGCGGTGATCGGCTACGATGATATCGAACTGGCCAGCTACATGACCCCACCGCTGACCACTATTCATCAGCCAAAAGATGAACTGGGCGAGCTGGCCATTGATGTGCTGATCCATCGTATGGCGCAGCCCGCACTGCAACAGCAACGTTTGCAGCTTACTCCTGTTCTGATGGAACGGGGTTCGGTTTAACCTTTGGTTTGTGGCGTTCTTTGATCAGGTTTCGGCCATCTTTGGGTTTTAGCAACATAAAGACCAGCGCAGAGACAACGGTAAGCGCGCCCATCGTGATAAAGGTGTAATGGAATTGCTCGACGGTGTTTGCGCTGTCGAATCCTTCATAGAACCGCAGTACCGCCGCACTCACGGCAACCCCCAGGCTTATCGACAACTGTTGAGTAACCGCCAGCACGCTATTCCCGCTGCTGGCGTTCTCATCCGTCAGGTCTGCCAGCGTGATGGTATTCATCGAAGTGAACTGCGTAGACATCGCCATCCCCAGAACAAACAGCGGCAGGATGAGCATCCAGACCGGTAATGCTGCGGATTGCAGCGAGAACTGTGCAATCATCAGGCCGATAAATACGGTCACACCAACCAGCGTCTTACGATAACCGCACCAGCGCAGCACCTGTGTCACGGTTGATTTGGCCAGAATCGACCCCATTGCCGTGGGCGCCATCATGCAGCCAGCAATCAATGCCGGGTAACCAAAACCGACCTGCAACATCAACGGCATCAGAAAGGGAACGCAACCTGTACCCAGCCGCGAGGCAATGTTTCCGGCAACACCCACTGAAAACGTTCGCGTATTAAAGAGAGACAACGAGATAAGTGGCGTCGGGTGGCGGCGTGCATGACGTATATAAAGAAGCAAAAGCAGAATGCCGCTGAGAATAATGGATACCGCTATCCACGTTGCCACGATCTTCTCGCCAAACAACTCCATCCCGCTGGAGAACAGTACCAGGCTCAGGCCAAACAGGAAAAAGCCCCCCATATCAAAGCTGCGTTTGGGGGTGGTGAAGTCCGGCATATATTTGCGGGCATAGAGAAGCCCTGTGATACCAATCGGAATGTTAATAAGGAATATCCAGTGCCAGCTTGCCCAGGTCACAAGCACGCCGCCCAGGACCGGGCCCAGGATTGGGCCTACCAGCCCAGGCATGGTAACGAAGTTAAGCACGGGAAGCAGTTCGCTGCGCGGATAGGCCCGTAACAGCGCCAGGCGTGCCACAGGCATCATCATCGCTCCGCCAACCCCCTGAAGTACGCGAAAGATTACCAGCTGCGTTAAGGATGT
This sequence comes from Enterobacter sp. Li2LvB3, assembly GCF_056156645.1. Classification (NCBI taxonomy): domain Bacteria; kingdom Pseudomonadati; phylum Pseudomonadota; class Gammaproteobacteria; order Enterobacterales; family Enterobacteriaceae; genus Enterobacter; species Enterobacter sp. Li2LvB3. The sequence continues at coordinate 255,450 of NZ_JBSICG010000004.1, forward strand.
AGAAAGCGCACAGGCCAGGGAGCCGAGGGTAAACAGGGTCACGGCCAGCATAAAGATTTTGCGGGTGCCGAAGCGATCTGCCAGCCACCCGCTGACCGGGATAAGCATCGCCACCGTCAGGGTATAACTGATAATGGCCGACTGCATTGCCAGCGGAGAACGGTTAAGACTGTGGGCAATTGCAGGGAGAGCGGTGTTAAGGATGGTGGCATCCAGTGCCTGCATAAAGAACGCCATGGCTGCAATCCACGGCAATCCGGCTATGCTGCGTGCTTTTTTCTCGGTCATTTATTTTCCTGCTGGTGGTTTGGCGCTGCCAGCAATGCCTGACATGCACTCTGGGCGCGTTGCCCGTCACTGTCCTGAATCGCATCAACAATGGCCTGATGCAGATCCAGCTTCACCACTTCGTCTTGTGTAATTGAGGTGAAGTAGGTGTGATAAACCGAATGGAACAGAGAAGCAAACGAGGTCAGGAACGGATTACCGCTCATATAATAGATGTGCTCATGCCAGGCCATGTCCACTTCAACCCAGCGTTCGCGATTGAAGTGCTTCTTCAGGAAGACCATCTCTTCCATTAAGGTATTCAGCTCCGCTTTTTGTTCTGCACTACCTAGCGTGGCGGCAAGCAGGCACGCCTGAGGTTCAAGACTGCTACGCATTACCAGGAAATGATCAACAACCTGATGGAAGTTATCTTCCGTCATCCACCAGGAGAGCAGCTCCTGGTCGAGGAAATTCCAGTTACCCTGCGGCATAACGCGAGTCCCTATGCGCGGGCGTGGCAATACCATCCCTTTTGCCGTCAATGTTTTCACTGCTTCGCGAACGGCAGTACGGCTTACCCCAAACTGCTCACCCAGTTCCATTTCGCCAGGCAGGATACAACCAGGGGCATATTTACCCGCTAAGATCAGCTGAGCCAGCTTTTCTGCCAGCACATACGATAAGTTTTTTTGTGCTGCCAGCTGTTGTGCGCTTAAGGGCATCGCTCTTATTCCTTAATTGTTCATGCTGGTAAGTATGCCACCTGGAGTGTGATTGTGGTTGCAAATACATCAAATAGAACAATTTGTAGCTTGATTTAGTATGTTTTGGTGAAAAAAGACACGGTCAGAAACTTTTTTTAAATTTCCTCTTGTCACTTCAGAATAACTCCCTATAATGCGCCTCCACTGACACGGAACAACGGCTTACAAGCCGCCGGGTCAGCAGGGTTCTCCGGCGAAAGCCGCTGAAGAATCCCGGAGAAAAGCGAAAATAAATGCTTGACTCTGAAT